>JAABSS010000036.1 GCA_011390235.1 Desulfotignum sp. | reverse complement strand
GGGTGGAATAGGCATGCACCTGTCTGGCCCCTTTTTCACGGATAACCCCTGCAGCCTCGGTGAGGGTGCCGGCGGTATCTACCATATCATCAATAATAATGGCTGTCTTGTTCTGGACGTCCCCGATAATGGCCATGGCTTTGGCCTTGTTGGGGGCACTTCGGCGCTTGTCAACAATGGCCAGGCTGCAATTCAGGCGTTTTGCATAGGCCCTGGCACGTTCCACACCGCCGGCGTCCGGAGAAACCACCACCAGATTTTCAGAGTACCTTGTTTTGATATCGTCAATGATAATGGGCGCTGCATAGAGATTGTCCACAGGCACACTGAAAAATCCCTGGATCTGGCCGGCATGCAGATCCATGGTGATCACCCGGTCAACACCGGTGTTCTCCAGAAGGTCTGCCACCATTTTAGCAGAGATGGGAACCCTGGGAGACACTTT
This sequence comes from Desulfotignum sp., assembly GCA_011390235.1. Next base: position 6,082 of record JAABSS010000036.1, on the reverse strand, counting down.
TTTATCCTGGCGGGCATAGCCAAAATAAGGAATAACAGCTGTAATGCGACTGGCGGAAGAACGTTTGAACGCATCGATTAAAAGCAGCAGTTCCACCAGGTGATCATTCACCGGCTTGCAGGTGGACTGGATCACAAAGATCTCCTGCTTTCGAACATTTTCCAGTATTTCAACCTGGATTTCTCCGTCACTGAAACGACTGACCTTCAATTTTCCCAAGGGTTTTGCAAGATATTCAGAAATTCTGTCACCCAGCAGAGGGTTTGAATTTCCTGCAAAAATTGACAACCCGCTCATAGCATATCTCTTTTTTTTATGAAGTCACAAAAATATGGCTGGGGCGAGAGGATTCGAACCTCTGAATGCAGGGATCAAAACCCTGTGTCTTGCCACTTGACGACGCCCCAGTACATTTACCATCCGTTATTTTATCCATTCTGCAACACGGTTAAAAAAAAGTGTTTGTCTTTATCAGGCCACCGCCTGCAAAGGCGTTCATACCCCTGCTTCGCATTTTTCCACCCTGAAAAAAGCGCAAAAAGAGTACCGCCACTGCCGGACATGGTCACAGGTCTTTGCAGCAACCGCTCCATCTCTTCTTTTGTGGACCTGATTTCCGGATACAGCCTGAATGTTGATCCTTCCAGATCATTATGCAGATACTGCCGGATATCAATCCCCTCTCCATGTAACAGAACATTCGAAACAGATTTTATAGTATATTTCTTAAGAGATGTCAAACAAAAATCATGTTCCTGAAACACCCTGACCGTGGGCACAGAAATACCGGGATTGCACAGTACCAAGTATGTAAGGGCCAAATCCGGGGCCCTGATAAGTTTTTCCCCCACCCCAGTTGCCAGGGCAGGTCCGCCAAAAAGGAAAAAAGGCACATCCGCCCCGATTTCAAGCCCCATCTTTAAAAGCGCCTCCAAAGAAAAGGGAAACCCGTACCGCTCATTGAGTACTTTAAGAACAGTGGCAGCATTACTGCTGCCGCCACCCAGGCCTCCGCCCACTGGAATGTGCTTGCGTATATGAATCAACACCCCGGCCATGGGTATTGGTTCTGCCAGGTTTTCACAGGATGAAAAAAATACCGCTGCCGCCTTATGTGCCAGATTGGTTTTGCCTTCCGGTACACCAGGATGATCACAGGTCACCTGGATATCCCGGCCCTGAAATGCAAAGTCCATATCATCTGCCAGGCTGATTTTTGTCATCAGGGAAAAAAGCTCATGAAACCCGTCAGCACGCCTGCCGGTGATATGCAAAAAAAGGTTTATCTTGGCCGGGGATGACCGGTTTTGTATCAAGCGCTTGCCTCAACATAGGCCAGGCGTATTTCACTGAGAAGTGCCCGCAACAGATTTTCTTCATCCTTGTTCAGATTTCCCCGGGTTTTTTCCGAAAGCATGGCCATCATATCAATGGTATGTCTGGCCATGATCAGATTTTTCTGGATCTGTCCTGTGGAAGGATCTTCCACTTTTCCAAGCTGCACCAGTCCGGAGGAATAAATGGAAAGAATGAAGCTTGAAAAATCAACCTTGGGAAAAGCGTCTTTCCTGCTGGTTTTATTTTCTGTTGCTGATTTTACTGTCTGCATGATAAAACCGTTTCCTTCGGGCATGGTCAAAATCTCCTTTACTGCGTTTGTGCTTTGTCATCAAGCCGGATAATAATATCAGCCACGGTTGTTTTCTTACCTGTTTCATGGACAAAAAGCGGATTGATATCCAGCTCTCTGATCATCGGGTGATCATCCACCAGTGCTTTTAAGGATACAATGTTTTTTTCAATCTCCTCGATGTCGGATGCTGATTCACCGCGCAATCCTTTAAGAATAGGATACCCTTTAATACTCTTAACCATCCGTCTTGCCACATTCCGGCCCATGGGCGACAACCGGAAAGCCACATCCTTATAAACTTCCACAAAAATTCCCCCAAGCCCGAACATAACTGCATGGCCGAATACCGGATCCCAGGTCACTCCCAGGATCACCTCTTTGCCGGCAGGCGCCATCTGCTGCACCAGCACCCCTTCCAGCTGCGCATCCGGATCATATTTTCCCGCGTTTTCCATAATGTCCGTAAACGCCGTTTCAACAGCCCGGTCATTCTCCAGTCTCACCCGGACCCCGCCGGCATCGGACTTGTGCAGGATCTGGGGAGATACGATCTTCATGACCACGGGATAGCCCAGATCCCGGGCGATATCTCCGGCCTGGGCTGCTGTTTTTGCCAGGGCCATGGGAAGAATGTTAAATCCATAGCATTTAAGGATTTCATTGCCGTCCAGTTCCCCCAGAACATACCGGCCCTGGGACAAATACTGGTGGATAATTTTTCCGGCTTTGTCTTTGTCATACACCAGATTATACTGGGGAAGAATTTTCCTGAAAAGCCATTTCATTCCCTCCCGCAAAGCCCCCAGGGACCTGGCAGCGCTCTCTGGAAACTGATACACCGGCACTTTGTGGGCCTGGAGCAGCTTGACCCCGTCAGATACGTCCACAATACCCATGAAAGCGCATAAAATCGGCTTAATGGTATTTTGGGCTATCCTGACAATGGCCTCAGCTGTGCCAATGGCATCGGTCATGGACTGGGGAGTGAGAATGATCAGCACCGCGTCCACACCCCGGTCCGCCAGAACGGTAGCCAAAGTATTCTCATACCGTTCTTTTGCCGCATCCCCGATAACATCCACAGGATTATGAAAATTCGCTGTGGCCGGCAGATATTTTTTTAATTCCGTTATGGTTTCTTCAGAAAATTGTGCCAGCCGCAAGCCCGACTGTTCACTCATATCCGTGGCCATGATACCGGGCCCCCCGGCATTGGTGACAATGGCAACCCTGTCCCCTGTAGGATACTTGTTGGCAGCAAAGGCCTGGGCATAATCAAAAAGCTCGTTCACGGTCTTACAGCGCAGAATACCGGCCATGGTGAACAACCCGTCATAAATCACATCTGATCCTGCCAGAGCACCGGTGTGGGAGGCAGCTGCCCTCGCTCCGGCAACAGAGGAGCCTGATTTGATAGCGATAACATGGGTGGGATTGGTGCCGGAAGTCATTTTCCGGACTTCCGTGATGAACTCTTCTGCACTGCGGCTCAGCTCTTCCATGTAAATCATGACCACATCCGTATCCGGGTCCTTGTGGTAGTAGCGCAGCAGGTCCAGTTCATCCACATCCGCCTTGTTGCCGATGGAAATAAATTTGGAAAACCCAAATCCCTTGTCTGCTGCATAATCCAGAACAGCCGTGCACAATGCCCCGCTCTGGGAAATAAACGACACATTGCCCGGGGCCGGCATGCGTCCGGAAAAACTGGCATTCAATGAAACTTTGGGAGATGGATTGATCACCCCCAAACAGTTGGGACCCACCAGCCGGACCCCGGCATCGGTACACAAGGACTTTATCTGTTTTTCAATACCAGCGCCTTCTCCCCCCACTTCCTTGAAACCGGCAGATACGATCACAATGCCTTTCACCCCTTTGGCAATACACTCTTTTACCGATGCCAGAGCAGCTTTGGGCGGCAGGATAATCATAGCCAGATCGATAGGATCCGGAATATTGGTGATAGTGGTATAGCACTTCACGCTGAGGACAGACCTGGCTTTGGGGTTCACCGGATACAAGGTGCCTTTATACCCACCGGACAGGATATTGGCAAAAATATCGTGGCCCACCTTCCCCTTCTGGGTCGAGGCACCAACGACGGCAATTGTTTCCGGTGCAAAAATTGCATCAAGTTTATCCATGATTCTCCCTATTTCAAACCCAACTTGACATTACCCCGGCCAAAAACAAAGCCGGGGTCAGGCCTGCATTATTTTTTTTCAAGCCTGACCCCGAAACATGGTTACAAGATAATGCTGTAGGTTAATTTATCCCAAGGTTCAACTTGGCCGACCTGAGGGTATTTTTCATCAGCATGGCAATGGTCATGGGACCCACGCCACCAGGAACCGGAGTGATTTTACCGGCAATTTCCTTGGCTGCTTCAAAATCCACATCCCCTTTAAGAATGGCTTTTCCGGTTTTTTCATTCATGCCCACCCGGTTGACTCCCACATCAATGACCGTGGCACCGGGTTTGATCCATTCGGGTTTTACCAGATCGGGCACGCCTGCTGCCACAATGAGAATATCCGCCCGTTTGCAGTGGGAAGCCAGATCTTTGGTCCGCGTGTGAACAATGGTCACTGTGGCGTTGGCACCAACCCCTTTCTGGGCCATCATCATGGCAATGGGTTTTCCCACGATATTGGAACGGCCCACCACCACAACTTCCGCACCTGAGGTTTCCGTGTCCGAACGTACAATCATTTCCTGAATACCGGCCGGGGTGCAGGGCAGAAACTTGACCTCGTCTCCTCCGATCATCAGCCGGCCCACATTCACCGGATGAAAAGCATCCACATCCTTGTCCGGATTGATGGCATTGAGCACTTTTTTGTCATCAATATGCTTGGGCAGCGGCAGCTGCACCAGGATACCATGGATATCGGGATCATTGTTGTATTTATCAATCAATGCCAGCAGGTCTTTTTCAGAAATATCTTCCGGCTGATCATCCTGGATTTCATGGAATCCCAGACTTATGGCTGTTTTCACTTTCAGGGTTACATAGCTGATGGATGCCGGGCTGGACCCCACAAGGATGGTCACAAGACCGGGCACCTTGCCGTGTTTTTGTTTCATCTGATCGACTTCCTCTTTGATCTCCCCGAGGATGGCCTTTCTTATCTCAGTTCCGCTGATAATTTGTGCTGTCATATTTTTTTCTCCAAACATTCATAAGGGGTTGACCCGTAACCGGCCCTGGCCAAAAAGCCTGCAAAACACCGGTTACGGGATTTGGTTTAACCTATGTACATTTGTACATGTAACCTGTGCAAACCGGGTTAGAATACACCTTCAACCTTGCCGGTTTCCACATCCACATCAACCCGTTTGAATGCGGGGTTGGAGCCGGTACCCGGCATGAGGCTGATGGCCCCTGCCACAGGAACGATGAACCCGGCACCGCCATAGGTAAGGACTTCGCGAATGGTCAGTCTCCAGCCTGTTGGCACACCCTTGAGGGCGGGGTTGTCAGACAGAGACAGATGGGTTTTCACCATGCACATGCCCAGCCCGGCCAGTTCAGGATCTGCCTGAATTCTGGCAAGAGATTTTTCCGCTTCCGCAGAATAATCAACCCCGTCAGCACCGTACACTTCTTTGGCAATGAGTTCAATTCTCTGTTTGATGGGCATATCCAGTTCATAGAGGAATTTGAACTCACTTTTTTCTTCACAGGCTTCCACAACCGTCTCAGCAAATTCAATGGCGCCGTCACCGCCTTTTTCCCAGTGACGGGACAGGGCCACCCTGGCGCCTTCTGCCTCACACAGCTCCCTGACCTTGGCAATCTCCGCATCAGTATCGGTGTAAAAGGCGTTGATGCAGACAACCGGAGAAATACCTGCTTTTCTGACGTTTCTGATATGATGGATAAGGTTGTCGCAGCCCTTGGCAACCCAATCAACATTTTCCGTGGCATATTCTTCGGGCATGGCTTTGCCGGGCACAGGCACCGGTGCACCGCCGTGGCATTTCAGTGCCCGGATGGTGGCAACCACGACTGCACAGTCAGGTTTCAGGCCGGAATAACGGCATTTGAGGTTCCAGAATTTCTCAAATCCGATATCAGCGCCAAATCCGGATTCGGTCACATGGTAATCAGCGAGTTTCAGTCCCACCTTGTCTGCAATAATGGAGCTCTGGCCGATGGCGATGTTGGCAAAGGGACCGGCATGCACAATGACCGGCTGGCCCTCTAAGGTCTGCATCAAAGACGGATTCAGGGCATCCACCATCCAGGCGGTCATGGCACCGGCCACCTGCAGGTCTTCCGTGGTCACGGGTTTGCCTTTTTTGGTGTAGGCCACAACAATTTTGCCCATTCTTTCGCGCATGTCCTTGAGATCATTGGCCAGAGAAAGGATGGCCATGACCTCGGATGACACGGCAATGCCGAACTTGGATTTCATCATGAACCCGTCAGCCTTGCCGTTG
>JAABSS010000035.1 GCA_011390235.1 Desulfotignum sp. | reverse complement strand
AAAAAAGGAGAGCCCCACCCGTTTCTGGGCAGAGAGTTGACCCAAGACAAGGATTACAGCGAAGCAACCGCACAGGTCATCGATGCCGAAGTCAAGGAAATTCTCCATAACTGCCATGAACAGGTAAAAACAATCTTACAGGAAAATCGTGAAAAACTGGATCGGCTTGCCGAAGAATTAATAGAGAAAGAAACACTCACATCAAAAGAAATAGAAACATTTCTCCAGCTCGATTGACAAGGCAGTATTGACAAACATACTTATCAGGAGGTTTTTTATGGCAACAGGAAATCTATCTATCAAAACCAAAATCGAGATACTTTTGAAACTGGCAGTGATACCTGATGTAAACATTCTTGCCCCCAAAGTGTCTGTAAAAAACGGCACGGTGACCCTGGGGGGAATCGTGGATGCATACTGGAAAAGGGCATACATCGCAAAGGTTGTCTCATCGGAACTGCCCGGCCGGGTCGTGGAAAACAACATGACCGTGGCAATGGCCTGTTTCCTTGATGGTTCGTGTCCAACCGCCCATGAAAAAGAATTGCAAAGGGCGGTGGTCCGGAAAGAAAGTGTCCACCATTATATCGCAGGAGATGTGTTATGACAAAAGACGACAAATCGTTAACAGAATCTGCAGCAATGATGGAACTTACCGCCATTCCCCATATAGCAGTTACTCAACCTGAAGTGTCGGTATACAATGGTACGTTGACCGTGTACGGTATTGTAGATGCCTTCTGGAAAAGGGCCTATCTTGGAGATATTGTCAAATTTAAATTCCCGCACATATATGTGGAAAACGCACTGACCGTGATCCCCCCCCGGGAAGGGGATTTTCCGCCTGAACAGCACCCTGTGAAAGAACCGGAAATATTTCGTCAATCACGTGCCAGGTTAAAATAAACCATTGCCTTTGGCTTTTGTCTTTGCTATTTAGTAATTTTATCTGTGCTGTTTATGGAAAAACAACTGCAAAGACAGGGAGCCATCATGGAAAAAACACGTATTGTCATCGCAGAGGACAGCAACCTGCTCCGGGAAGGGTTGTGCCTGATGATCAACTGTGATGATACCCTGGAGGTGGTGGCCGAGGCGGCAGACGGATTTGAAGCCATTGCGCAGTGTCTGGAACATCATCCGGATATGGCGATGCTGGATCTGTCCATGCCGAAAATGGACGGCCTTTCCGCCATCAAGGAAATCAAACGCCAGATACCCGATATCAAGATCCTTGCCTTGACCATTCATGACTCAGAGGACTTTATCCTGCAATGTTTTAACTGCGGCGTGCAGGGCTACTGCCTTAAAGATGCGTCCCAGGATGAACTTCTCAAAGCCATCCGCCTGGTTTCATCGGGAAAAACGTTTATCAGTCCGAGCATCGCCGGCAAAGTCTTGGAAGGGTATCTTGAAGGAAAAAAACACCTGAAAGAACGCAGTGCATGGGACACCCTGACACAGCGGGAAAAAGAAGTCCTGAAACTGGTGGCCGAGGGCTATACCAGCAAAGAGATCGCAGACATGCTGTGCAACAGCCCCAAAACCATTGAACGCCACAGGGCCAACATCATGGGCAAGCTGGCTGTGAACAATGTGTCGCAGCTGACCGCCATCGCCATTGAAAAAGGCCTTGTAAATTCATAAATCCCGGCCCCTGGATCTCCAACCGGGGGCAAACACACACATCAAACAGCCTTTTCTACAGCTTTGAACGGCTGAAAATGGGGGAAATCCTTTATTTCCGTCTAAAGGGGATCCTGGTATCTTCTTACATCATCGAGTTGGTGTAAGCACTTGGTTGAATACAGGTTCTCATATTATAGAAAAGGGTAACATGCATATCACCAATAAAACAAAAAATTATCAAAAAAACCGGTTGATCATCGTATCCAACCGCCTGCCCATTGTCCTGTCCAAAGATGATAAAGACCAGTGGCAGGCAGAACAGGGATCCGGCGGCCTGATAACGGCACTGGCACCGGTGTTGCGGAACCGTGGAGGCTTATGGATCGGGTGGCCGGGCACCTCCCAGGCCCATGACAAAAAAGCGCTGGAATCCGTGTTTACCCGGGCGGCCGGGGATTTCGGCTATACCTTTGAACCGGTTTTCCTGCCTGAAAACCTGGTCAATGCGTATTATTTCGGGTTTTCAAATCAGGTGCTGTGGCCCTTGTTTCACGACCTGCAGACCCGGTGTGATTTTTCGCCTGACTATTGGAACGCCTACCAGAAAGTCAATGAGATATTTGCCCGGACCATCGCCCAAAACATCAACAGCCAGGATGATCACATCTGGGTGCATGATTACCATTTAATGGGGGTGGGCCAGGCCTTGCGAAAATTATACGCAACCGCAAAAATCGGATATTTTCTGCACATTCCGTTTCCGCCCCTGGACATTTTTCTCAAGCTGCCCTGGCGGTTTCAGATTCTTGAGTCCCTGTTGTGCTATGACATGATCGGTTTTCAGACCCAAAGAGACCGGCGCAATTTTGTCCAATGCGTGCACGCCATGCTCAACCACATCAGAATAAAAGGAAGGGGACAGGTGCTTTCCACCCAGGTCAACGGCCGCATGGTCCGGGTGGGCAACTTCCCCATCAGTATTGATTACAATGAATTTGCAAAACAAGCCGGCACCCGGGCCGTGGAAAAAAGAGTGGATGAAATCCGATCTGTATTTACGTCAGAACACCTGATTCTCGGGGTAGACCGCCTGGATTACAGCAAAGGTATCCCTGAAAGGCTGCTGGCTTTTCGCAATGCTTTGCAGCGGTATCCGGAGCTGGAAAAAAAGATCAGCATGGTTCAGATTGTGGTCCCCAGCCGGCAGCGCATCCCGGAATATGAAAATCTCAAACATGAGATTGAGCAGTTGATCAGTGAAATTAACGGCACATTCACCCGGTCAGGATGGGTGCCCATCCAATATCTGTATCAAGGCGTTGACAGAACCGAACTGACCGCTTTATACCGGGCGGCGGATATTGCCCTGGTGACACCGCTCAAGGACGGCATGAATCTGGTGGCCAAAGAATATTGTGCCTCCAATATCCATTTAGACGGGGTGCTGATATTAAGTGAGTTTGCCGGTGCATCCAGCCAATTATACAAACATGCCCTTCTGGTCAATCCCCACGATATCGAGGGAATCGCCGATGCCATTAACCAGGCCTGCCACATGGGTCTTGATGAACGCAAAAAACGCATGCGGGCATTGCGGAAAATAGTTAAAAAAACAGATATCTACTGGTGGGTGGATACATTTTTAAAAGCGGTTTTCTCCCATGACCTGGACACCCTGGGGCCATTGGAGGACTATATTCCCACCCAGAAAATTTCATAAATCAATATTTTCAACGATGCCAAGGAGGTTGTAATGACACTGTTTACAAAAAAAAATCACCGTGACCATAAAAACACCTGGGTCATGGTTGCTGTTTTTCTGCTGACAATGACTTTTCCCAGCTTTGGACTGGCCGATCTAAAACTGACAGATGCAGACATTGAAAATGCCGTAGAAAGGCAGTTGTTGAAAGACCAGGCCATCCCGGCCTATCGGATCACCCCTGAATGTGCCAGCGGGGTGGTTTCTTTGCGGGGAACGGTCAGCAACCTCCTGGCAAAGGACCGGGCCCTGGAAATTACGGAAACCGTCAAAGGGGTGCGATCGGTGATCAACCTGATCGAGGTGTCTGCTTTTCAGGACAAAAAAGATGATCGTCTTCAAAAAGACATTATTGACTCTTTGCAAATGAATCCGGCCACCAGCGTATTTGACATCACCGTGGCAGTGGCGGATAAACAAGCGACCCTCACAGGCACGGTGGGTTCCTACAAAGAAAAACAACTGGCGGAAACCGTGGCCAAAGGGGTCGGCGGCATCCAGTCCATTGAAAACAATATCACCATCTCTTATCCGGCACAGCGGTCCGACAGGCAGATACTGGCAGACATTGAACAGGGACTGCTGTGGGACGCCCTGGTGGATCACCAAATGGTAAAAGTGATGGTAAATAACGGCACCGTCACGTTGACCGGCACCATCGGCAGTGCCGCTGAAAAAACCCGGGCCATCTCGGACAGCTGGGTTTCAGGGGTAACAGCGGTGGATGCGTCTGAGCTTACCGTGGCGCGCTGGGCCCGTGATACAGATCTTCGGGCCAACAAATATGTCCCCAGATCGGACGGGGAAATAAAAAATGCGGTCATGCTGTCTTTGACAAAAGATCCCCGTATTCCTGCCGATGCAAATGTGGAGGTAATGGTCCAGACAGGGACAGTGACCTTGAAAGGATCGGTGGATTATCTCCAGGCCCGGCGGGCGGCAGCACAGGATGCCGGAAATACGGTGGGGGTGTTACGGGTCAGAAACCATCTGAAAGTTGCCCCGCTGCCGGTGACCATAAATGATACCGAGCTTGCGCAAAACATAGAACACGCCCTGGACCGGGATGCATACGTGGATGTTTATGATATACAGGTAAATGTGCGGTCCGGGGTGGCAGAGCTCTATGGAAAAGTGAACACCTATTTTGAAAAAATGCGGGCTGAAAACCTGGCATCCACCATTGCCGGCATATATTTTGTGAACAACCATATTGCCGTTGTCAGAAACTGGGCGCCCTATCACTACAGCCCCTTCATGCACCAGGACAGGTTTCCGGGTGAGGCGTATGAATGGTACCATTTCACCGCTCGCTCATCGCAAAATACTGACCAGGAGATCCTGGAAAACATCAAAGAAGAAATCCAATGGAGCCCGTTCGTTGATGAAGAAAAGGTAGATGTCCGCGTGGAGGATGGACAAGCCACACTCACCGGTACGGTGCATTCAAAGCTGGAACATGATGCGGCAATTGAAAACGCCCGGGAAGGCGGTGCAGAATCGGTCAACAACCAGCTGGCCATTTCTCCGCTGCTGCCCCCGAAAAAAAACTGACCCTGAGATGCCCGTCATACAAAACCTTGATTGCAAATGGTTGCCTTTGCGGTCAAATTCTGTTAAGGACCTAACCGATCGGTATTTCACTTTTTACAGGGAGGAAACCTATCATCAGTGATCATTCAGACAATATTTTTGCAGGCACAGAAACCATTGCCAAGATATCCACAGGCAATGAGGATCTTGACAGCATTTTTCACGGCGGGTTTCCAGAAAACCGCACCACGCTCATCAAAGGAGAAGCCGGCACCGGCAAGACCCTGATCGGACTGCAGTTTTTATATCATTCGGCAGTTAACGGCGATGCGGTACTGTTTGTCTCTTTTGAAGAAAGCGCGGCAGCGGTGAGACAGAATGCCCTGACCGTGGGAATGGATATCACGGCACTGGAACAGACCGGACACTTTTTTGTCTGGCATGCAGGGGTGGATCACACCCAGGTGAAAAACGGCGAATTCAACATCGATGCCCTGCTTGCCATCATCCAGGGCCAGGCCCGGCAACTGCAGGCCCGGATCATCATGATCGATGCCCTGGATGTCCTGCTGCGGGTTTTCCATGACACCGAACAAAGAGAAGACCAGCTGTACCGGCTCAACACCTGGCTCAAAGACCAGCAGTTCACCTGCATTCTGACCACCAAAGTGTTTCCCCCGCCAAGACAGAACACCAGTTTTGATATTGCAGATTATATGGCGGACTGTGTCATTTTCCTTGACCTGCGGATCCTGAACCAGGTGGCCACCCGGCGGATCCGGGTCGTCAAATACCGCGGATCCGGTTTCATCCCCAATGAACATCCCTATCTGATCACCAGCCAGGGCATCAATGTGCTGCCCGTCACCAGCATCGAGCTGGCCGCCTATCCCCCGCCGGGTTCCTTTGTTTCCACCGGCATATCCGGGCTGGATGCGGCATTGGGCGGCGGATACCGGCACGGGGCCGCCATTGTGATATCAGGGGACAGCGGCACCGGAAAGACCACCTTTATTGCCAGCTTTGCCGCCTGCTGCTGCGATGCCGGGCAAAAGGTGTTGTTCGCAAGCTTTGAAGAAGCATCCCCTGCCATCATCGACAGCATGATCTCCCCGGGTATCGATCTGCAGGCCCCAGCCGAATCAGGCAGGCTGCAGTTTCACATTGCACTGCCCGAAGCCCTGGGGCCTGAAGAGCATCTGTTTGCCCTGCTGCAGAAAATCGCCCTGGTCCAACCCGACCACCTGGTCATCGACAGCATTTCCGCCTGCCGGCGCATGGGCAGTGACACCGCTGCCTTTGATTTTCTGGTCCGGCTCATTTATACCTGCAAAATGAAACAAATCACCTGCCTGATGACCGACCAGACGTTGCCGCAGTCACCATTTGCCGCAACCGCAACCGCTGCCGTATCTGCCATTTGCGATACCATGATCGCCTTGAACTTCGTCTACACAGACGATGCCATCGACCGGGAGATGACCGTGATAAAATCCAGGGGCACCCACCACTCCAGAAAGCATGAAAATTTTCACATTTCAGATAACGGGATTGTGTTTTTTTCCAAAACCCCTGCACAAGGAGGCAGATGATGGGCACACCTGCCGGTTTTCCTGAATACCGCATGCGGTTGT
>JAABSS010000034.1 GCA_011390235.1 Desulfotignum sp. | reverse complement strand
AGCGCCGTTGATCCGCACATTTTACAAGATCGCCACCCTGGGCCGGCAGGCCATGGACCGGCCCAACTGGCACCATTTCAGCATCGCCCAGCGCATAGGATTTTTAGAAAAATGCCAGAAAAACCCGGCCCTGATAGACTGGCACCACCGTCGGGTCAAACAGATGATCGCAGGGTTTGTTCTGGTGCTGGCCGGGGTGTTCTGGGCAGGCTACAGCCTCAATTATGGACGGTTACAGCCGGCATTTGAAAATTTTATTGCCGGACATCTGCTGTTCCAGCAGATGGAGGTGGAACCTGAAAATGCGGATCTGTATGTGTTTGTAGGCGATTATTATTATAACAAAAAAGAATTTTCCAGGGCCGAAGATGCCTGGGAAAACGTGCTGCATATTGACAAAGACAATGTCCATGCCCTCAACAACCTTGCCTGGCTGTATGCCACCTGCCCGGACGAACAGGTCCGCGATTATGAAAAGGCCCTGGAACTGGCATCACAGGCCCTGGCAATTTCCAGAGAGTCCTTTATCCTGGACACCTATGCCGAGGCCCTGTTTGTCAACAACCGGGTGCCGGAGGCTGTGGCTGCGGCAAAACAGGCCCTGGCCCTGGCCGGAGACAGGCAGTCCTATTACCGGGACCAGGTGGCGCGGTTTGAAGAACACGCCCGGGCACTGTGACAAGATCACTGCAAAGACACAAACCTTGTATCGGACGGCTTTACAGTGATTTGCTTTTCTAAAACCACGAAGGACACGAAGCGCACGAAGATGCCCTTTCTTCGTGCGCTTCGTGTCCTTCGTGGTGTAATAAATTGATGTAAAGTCTACAGCCTGATGGGCAAAAACACCATTCCGGCGGCCTGGTGAACGGTTCTGGTGATCATGCGGCCGGTCTGGGAGGCCACAATCCGGGCCATGGTATCCTGCAGGGAAATCAGCTTGCCGAAAAGGCGTTCAAAACTCAGATTCCGCACCGGTCCGGCGCACTGGTTGGTTGCCAGAACCAGGCTGCCGTCCGCATCTTTTCTATGGGACAGCCGCCATACCAGGATTTCAATGTTTCTGGCGCTGTTGTACAGGTTCTGGGCATCTAAAAAATCCAGGATATACAATTCGCATTTTCCGGCATAGGATTTGTGGATCATGGTATACAGCCCCAGAACAACGGCGTATACCCGGTCTCCTGTATACGCCGGATCAAATCCCTGCAAAATCATATCCACTTCCTGTACAGCTTCTGGATCGCTGGAAAAAAGGGGCGGCGGACATTGGAATATCTGATTTATCCGGGAATCTATGGTGGCACCCGGGGTTTTTAAAAGCTCTGTGGAATTCATGTTATAGAGCTTTTCCGTCAGGGTTTTGAGCAAAGACACCGCCTGTTCCAGATGGATGTTTGCCGTTGTATCCATGTCGGTTTTGGCCAGATCCTGTAGTTTGAAATCTGAAGAGGAGGTGCATCCGCTCATCAGGCAGAGAACCAGAAAAACAAAAACACCGGTAACCGCAACCGCCTTAACCGCCTTAACCGGCGTTGCCTGCTTTGTATTCCTGCACAGCCTGGTGCATGGTTTTAACAGCCAGTTGAATGCAATGGTGCTTTTTTTCAGGTATGTTTTCAAGCCGTTTAAACACATCTCCGTCGTTAATGGCCAAGGCATGGTCAATGGGCCGGCCTTTGATCAGGTCCACCACTGCCATGGCAGCGGAAATTGCACCGGCGCATCCGGTGATCTCATAGCGGACATCCTGCACAATATTGTTGTCATCCACTTTCAGGTAGACTTTCATGATATCGCCGCAGGACCCGACTTTTTCAGATACCTGGCTGGCATCCTGGATAAAGCCCATGTATTTTTTTTCAAGAAAGTAGGTGATTGCCGGGTCTGCGTATCCTGCTTCAGACAGCATTTTGCGCTGGGAATTTATGGTATCGGTTTCAGTGGTCACGTATGGGGGTTCCTTAAAATTTGTTTATACATCAGTACCATGGTGTCTGTGTGGCGTATAATCCGTGTCATAAAATAACGAAATTTGCTTTGATGTCAAGAAAAATGCATGAAGGGTAAAATATCCCTTGAATTAGTACTTGTTAATCTAAACAGTTATGGTATGCTGAAAATGATTATTTCAGCTGGCGGACCATTTAAGCTAAGTTCCCGATACCATGGAACGGTTGATCGAGCGCAATATAGATTTTCATTATCATCTTGGCATACAGAAAAAAGGAGATCCCGTCATGAAAGAGTTAATCAAATACATTGCCCAGTCACTGGTTGATGATCCGGAAAAAGTGGATGTCCAGGAAATCAAGGCCCAGCAGACACTTGTTCTGGAGCTTCGGGTCGCAAAAGAAGATCTTGGAAAAGTCATCGGTAAAAAAGGCAGAACCGCCCAGGCCATGCGCACCATCCTTTCCTGTGCATCAGCCAAAGAACAAAAACGCGTCATCCTGGAGATCGTGGAGTAGGTCAAAGCGGCGCAGGTCCGGGCGTAAAGCTAAAACCGGCCCAGCACCTTTTTTGCCTCATCCGCCCCCTGGAAGTCTTTTTGCAGTGCCAGGGCTTTTTTCAGGGCTGTTTCCGCCCCGGCATAATTGCCCTGTTTATTGTAGGCCAGCCCCAGGTGGTAATGAAAAATCGGATTATCCGGTTCTTTTTCCACACAGGCTTCAAACTCTGCTATGGCAGAATCATATAATTGTTTTTTATAATATACCCAGCCCAGGGTGTCCATGATGGCCGGCAGCCTTCCCATCCGCTCTTTGGCCTGGCGGGCCAGATCCAGGGCCTTGTTCAATTCCTTGTCCTGCTCTGCATATAAAAACGCCAGATTGTTCACCGCCGGAATATAATCCGGGTCGATATCCAGTGCTTTTTTGTAATGTTCCTCTGCCAGGTCAATTTTTTCCAGCTGTTCATACAAGGTTCCCAGAAGGCTGTGGGGGGACGGCTGGTCCGGTCTCTTTTCCGTCAGGGTTTTGTACAGTGCCACTGTTTCATCGGTCTTGCCCTGGCTGCGGTAAATCCCTGCCAGGGTAAGGTAGGGGGTAATATGCCCGGGGTTTTTTTCAATGGATTGTCTGAGCATGGCCATGCCCTGGTCCAGGCGGCCGTCAGCCAGCAGAAGATTGCCCTTGAGATTGAAGACCACCGAACTGACCACCGGGATATCCCCGGTTTTTTTCAGGTGGGCATCACAGCGCTTGATGGCTGCCTCATACTGCTTTTGTGATGCAAGCACCCCGATGAGGTTGGTAAACACATCCATGAGGTTGGGGTTCAGGGCCAGAGCCTTGTCAAAATTTTCCAGGGCCGCATCCGGGTTTTTCTGGATCCGGTGCAGCACCCCGAGCTTGAAATAAGCAGACGGGTTGTCAGGGGCCCGGGCAACCAGATTTTCAAACACAGGTCTGGCTGCAGTATATTCCTGCCGGGCCATTGCAATGTCGCCCATAAGCAGATTGGCATCATAATGCCCGGGTATTTTTGCCAGCACTTTTTTGGTGTTTTCTTCAGCAAGGAACAGATCGCCCTGGCGGAAATACACGGTTGCCATCATCAGCTGTGCCTGCAGAAGGTCCGGGTTTTTTTCAAGTGCTTTGGAAAGAAAGGGTACGGCCTGGTTGAAGTCTTTTTTTTCAAAAAAGGCTGATCCCAGAAGAAAATTATACTGGTCTGATTCCGGCTCATCCTTTAGAAGTTCCTGAAAAATTTTAATGGCAGGGTCGTAATCTTTTCCGGCAGCCATTATTTTGGCTTTGAGCAGTTTTGTCTGCTGATAATCGGGCCGCTCTTCCAGGATTTCATCAGCCAGTGATTCTGCATCAGCCAGCTGTTTGTTGGAAAAATAAAAATCTGCATAGGCATTTTTAACCGCAAAATTATCCGGCTCAAGTGCCAGGGCCTTTTTGATGTGGATTTCTGCCGCTTCTTTTTTGCCCTGGCTGTTCAATAGTTTTGCCAGCACCATATGGGGATTGATGTTTTCCGGATCATTATCAATGGCAGCTTGAAATTTTTTTTCCGCTGCATCCAGTTTTCCCTGGGCTGCATAAAAATTGCCTGCAATCAAAAGCGGTTCCACTGCATCCGGTTTTTTTGCAATCAGGCTGTCAAGGACATTTTGGGCTGCATCCAGGTTTTTTCTGGACAGGTGAAATTCAAACAAAGCCCTGTAAATGCCTGTGTTGTCCGAGTCAATGGCCAGGGCCTGTTCAAGGCTGTCTTCAGCCTGGTCCGGGTCGTTCTGGGCCATATGGATTTTTGCCAGCACCATATGGGCTTTGGCCTGGTTTTTGTCAATTTCCAATATCTTGTGGTACACCGCTTTTACCGCATCCAGGTCCCGGGCTTCCGCCCCGAGGATGCCGGCGTGCAGGTAAAGGGCCTGGATGTTTTCAGGCTCTTTTTCCAGCACTGTTTCCACCCTTCTTTTTGCTTTTTCCCGCTGCTGGGACAAAAGATAAAAAGATGCGGTCTGCAGCTTATATTCCATGTTTTCAGGATCCAGCTGTTCAAGTCTTAAAAACTGTTTGAATGCTGCCTGTGCATCCCCGAGATTCACATGGATTCTGGACAGAAGATCCTGGGATTCCAAATCGTCGGGGACAAGCTGGACAGCGTTCTGGAGCTGAATTTTTGCCTTTTCATATTCCTGGTTTTCAAAATATGCCAGCCCGTCTTCATACAGAGCCTGTGCTTTTTTTTCATCAGAGGAACACCCTGAAACCATTGCTGCCATGACAATAAGAAAAACACAGAATGCGGTGGATAAACGTGTCATTATTCTTAACTCCTGAATCAATATTATAGTTGATATCCCCGGAACCTGCGGTACCACACAGTCCCTAAAAAAAGGCCTGCCGCAGCGCCCAGGCTGTTCAGTAAAATATCCAGAATCCCGCCGTAACGGCCTGGAACAAAACTTTGGTAAAATTCATCCATACACCCGTACCCAATGGTAATCAGAATGCTCAAAATAATGGCTTTGCGCAGCAATAAACCGCTGGAGACAAATGCATATAACCACAAAAAGGCAAGGCTGCCGTATAACGGGATATGCAGAAGATTCTGAAGGCCCGGATCAAGATTTGTCAAAAATGCAATGTTATCGGGTCCCCCGTCCATGGGAACCGAAGACAACATAAAAATAAGAATCATCAAGCCTGTGGGTGGAATAAAGTATTTTTTCATTGTTTTCCCGGGCAATGGGGTTTATTCACATAAAAAGAACTACTGTCAAGATTGGTGATGATCAAGTTCCTGTAATTCTGACAGCATGGCCTTAAGCCGGGTGCGCCAGTGGACCGGGGAGACATCCAGGGCCTGCAGGGTGGCGGTTTTGTCCAGAACACTGTACATGGGCCTTTGGGCCGGGGTGGGAAAGGCGGCAGCAGGCACCGGCAGTATGGGGATGGCGGCTTTGATCAGGCCCAGGTCCAGGGCCATCTCCTGGATGGCAACGGCAAAATCATACCAGGAGGCCACACCGGCATCGGTCCAGTGGAAGATGCCGGACAGATTTCTGCCGACAGCCTGCCACACAATATCGGCCAGGCCCCTGGCCCGGGTGGGGGTGCCGACCTGCTCATCGATCACGGTGAGGGCAGGTTTTTCATTCATGAGCCGGAGCATGGTTTTGACAAAATTGGCCCCATGGGCCGAGTACAGCCAGGCAGTGCGGATGATCAGGGGGGTGTCCAGGGTTTCCAGCACAGCCTGTTCCCCCCTGAGTTTGGTCCGGCCGTATTCAGATATCGGGTATGGCGGGTCTTGGGGCAGCCAGGGTTTGTGGTTTTTGCCGCTGAACACAAAATCCGTGGAGATGTGGACCAGGCGGATGCGGTTTTTGCGGCACAACGCTGCGATTTCCCGGACAGCCAGGTGGTTGATGCGGTCGGCCAGGGCCGGTTCGGATTCCGCCTTGTCCACGGATGTATAGGCGGCGGCATTGATGATGCAGTCCGGGGCGGCCGCCTTAATGCATTGATGGATGCTGTCCGATGTGGTGAAATCCACTTTGGGAAAATCGCACAAGGTCAGAGTGATGCCGGCCGGACAGGTGCGCTGCAGTTCCCATCCCAGCTGGCCGTTTGATCCCAGAACAAGGGTTTTCATTGTATTTTTTCCAGAAGGTGCAAAAGGTATTGGCCATAACCGTTCTTTTTCATGGGCTGTGCAATTTTTTCCAGCTGCTCGGCGGTGATCAGTTTCATGCGAAAGGCAATTTCTTCAGGGCAGGCAATCTTGAGGCCCTGGCGGTCTTCCACCACCTTGATAAAGGTGGCTGCATCCAGCAAAGATTCATGGGTGCCGGTATCCAGCCAGGCCATGCCCCGGGAGAACAGTTCCACGGTCAGGGTGCCCTGTTCCAGATAGATTTTGTTGACATCGGTGATTTCCAGCTCTCCCCTGGCAGACGGGGTGATCTGTCCGGCAATATCGATCACTGCATTGTCATAAAAATACAGACCGGTTGCCGCGTAGTTGGATCTGGGACTTTCCGGTTTTTCTTCCAGGCTGGTGACACAGCCGGTATCGTCAAATCCCACCACACCGTAG
>JAABSS010000033.1 GCA_011390235.1 Desulfotignum sp. | reverse complement strand
CAAAGCCCTGAAAAAACTGCGGGAAAAGAAAAGCGTATCTTTGGGCATGGAACCGGGATTTCTGTTCAACAACAGCTCCATTACGGAGCTGGCCCTGGAAAAACCCGCCACCATGACAGAACTGGATGCCATGGGTGTCTTGCGCAACTGGCAGAAGGATGCCATGGGAGAGGCTATTTTAGATACCCTGGCACGGTGCAGTTAGCTGGTGGCAGGCAGCAGAGAAGGATGTGCAAAGGAAAATATTAAAGGGTGGTGTGTATGACAGAGATCGTGTTTTCAAAAATGGAAGGACTTGGCAATGATTTTATCGTCATGGATGACCGGGATGGTGCCATTGCAGGGGCCATGCCGTATCCCATGCTTGCAAAAAAACTGTGTGACCGGCATTTTGGTATCGGCGGGGATGGTATTATCCTGGTCCGCACCGCCGCGGATCATGATATCCGGTTTGTGATTTACAATTCAGACGGGTCTGAGGCCGGCATGTGCGGCAACGGCATGCGCTGTTTTGCCAAATACCTGTATGAAAAAAAGATCCTCCCCCAAAAACAGATCCGTGTGGAGACGGCCGCAGGTACGGTTATCCCCCGGGTGGATGTGGATGCACACAACCAGGTGACTTCAGTGATGGTGGATATGGGGGTACCGGTTCTGGCATGCAGAAAAATTCCCTTTGTCAGTGATGCAGACACCGCTGTGGAAGAGATCATAGACATGGGTGATGGACAACAGGTGACCGCCACGGTGGTGAATGTGGGAAATCCCCATGCCGTAGTGTTTGTGGAAAACCTGTCTGATGTGGATGTCAAAAAACAGGGCCGGTCCCTGGAGGTCCATCCCCGGTTTCCGGAAAAAACCAATGTGGAGTTCATCCAGGTAATGGATGACCAGACATTGAAAATGAAGGTGTGGGAGCGGGGGGCCGGCATGACCCTGGCCTGCGGTACCGGTGCCTGCGCGGCCCTTACGGCGGCCCATCTCACCGGCCGGACAGGGGAGCGCGCCACCGTGATTCTGGACGGCGGGGATCTGTCAATTTTCTGGGACAAAAAAAACAATCACCTGTTTAAAACCGGGCCGGCCCGCCTGGTGTTTGAGGGCGTTATCCAGGTATAAACCAGGACCTGATCGGTGGGCAGTAAGGCTGCGTGACACATGATCGGAGAGGAGATGAACGCAAATGGATATGGGCTTGTTTCTTCTGAGCTGGACACCTGTACTGCTGTTAACGGTTTTGGCTGTGGTTTTGGGACGATCCGCCCTGGAACTGTCCATCTGGGGGTTTGTCTGGGCACTGGTGCTGGCAAAGGGGTTTTTTGGCACACCCCTGTCCGTGGGGATGATGTCGGCCCTGGACGGGGTGCTTACCACCCTGCCGCTGATGCTGGTGATCCTGGGCGGTATTCTGTTTTCCGCACTGCTGTCGGCCGCAGGATCCCTGGAGCGGATCATGGCATGGTTCAGGCGCGGCGCCGGTGACGGCCTGGGCCGGAATCTGCTCATCACCTTCGGGGTGGGCAATTTCATGGAGGGCACCGGGGTGATTGCCGAACCGGTGGTGGCCCCCATGCTGCGGCAGGCCGGGGTGCCTGCCACCGGGGCTGCGGCGTTGTCCATCATCGGGTATGCCGGGCTCATGTCCCTGGAAATGGCCGGCATCGTCATCACGGTGCTGTCCCTGGTCACCGGCCTTCCCTTAAGAGACCTGGGGCTGGCAGCTGCCTGGATCTCCATTCCCGCAGTGCTGATCATGGCCCTGTCTGCCCCGCTGTTTTTTGGAAAAAGCCCGGACGGCCGGCGCGGCTTCATACCCGCCCTGGGGGTGGGTCTGCTGCTGGGATTTTCAGGCCTGGCCATTGTCTGGATGGGGGCGCTGCCTGTATCCGGGGCTCTTGCCGGGGTCCTGGTGATCGTGGTGCTGGTGGTCGGGGGCCCCGGCCGGATGGGCATGCCCCCGGGCATTCTCAAGGATCTGGCCCCGTTTGTCTGCCTGGTGGTCTGCCTGTTTTCAGTGAACATTTTTCCGGTTTTAAAAGACCTGACCTTTGAGCGGATCATTTTCCAGGTCCGTTTGATCCCGGTTCACACCATCACGTTCCGACCGTTGTTTTCCGCCTATGTGTATCTTTTTCTGGCGTTTTTTGTGACCGCTGCCCTGCACAGGATTTCCGGAACCCGGCTGCAGCAGGTGGTCTTCCAAAGCCTGGCCAGAAGCTGGCCCGCTTTTGCCGCCATGGCCCTGTTCGGTGCCATGGGCCAGGTGATTTCCTATACCGGTTACGCACCCGGGTTTAGCGATCTGGATACGGCCCGCAACATTCCCTGGATCATTTCCCGGGGCCTGGTACAGTTCACCGGCGGATTTTATCCTGTTTTTGTGCCGCTGCTGGGCTGGGTGGGCACCTTTCTGACCGGGTACGGGGTGGCATCACTGATGCTGTTCGGCCAGCTTCAGGTCCAGGCCGCCGACCTGCTGGGTACTTCTGCGGTCTGGCTGGCCGGGGCCCTGGCTGTGGGGTGTTCACTGGGCTCCATCTCATCGCCTTTCAAGGTGGCCCTGGCCACGGCCATGGTGGGGGCGGTGGGCAGGGAAGGGACCATTCTCCGCTACACCATCCCCCTTGGTATCATCGCCTGTCTGCTGGTGGGGGCAGTGGTGTGGATGGCAGCCTGAAAAAAGCCGTTATGAGACAGCTTTGGCAAACGCCCGGGGCATCCGGGTGACTTTGTTTTCAAGGTAATTGAAAAACACTATGCCGGTTTTGGCTTCAAGGATCAGGGTGTGGTTCTGTGCATGGGTAACCCGGTAAAAAATATCACATCCGTATTTATTGAACTCTCCCACTGCGATATCGCACCTGAGCCGGTCCCGGTGCCGGGCCTGGGCCTTGTAGACCACTGCTATATCTGAGATGACCATCGCGCAGCCTTCGATATCGGTTTCCGCGTATCCCAGGTGGTTGAAGAACCGGATTCTGGCCTCATGCAACAGAGAGATGAAGGCATCATGACCCACATGGCCGGCATAATTGATATTTTGTATTCTTACATCCAGTTCAGTTGAAAAAAAATAGGTATCGGGCAGGTCAAACCTAACTCTTGCCATGGTTTTCCTTTATATTTTTAAGGTGTTATTGTGTTTTATGGAAGAGGCATACTTCCGGATTTTTTCATGGTTGCAGGAATCTCATATCCCGGGTGTCATGGCTGCCTGTCGACCGGCGATGCGGCCGAAAACAATGCATTCGGTCAGGGCACATCCTCCCAGCCGGCCGGCGCCGTGGATCCCCCCGGTGACCTCGCCTGCTGCAAAAAGTCGGGCAATGGGGCGGTGATTCAGATCCATCACCCGGGCATCGGCATTGATTCTGAGCCCGCCGGGACTGTAATGCACTTTGGGCCACAGACCCATGGCATAAAAGGGCGGAGAGGCTATTAAGCAGGCATTTTTGTCGGGCAGTTTTCCATACCGGTCTTTTTTGCCGGTTCTGACCAGCTGGTTGTAGTCTGCCACGGTTTTTTCCAGGGCATCAGGGGGCATTTTCCAGGCCCCGGCAAGCTGGGTGAGGGTATCGAATTTTTCAATTTTTTGTGTTTTCAGACAATGGGAAAGGCTGTCCAGGTCTTTTTGTGCCCCTTGTGCATCCACGATACCGGCGCAGATACGGTTGGAGGCCAAAATGGCATCACTTCTGGTCCGGCGGTCTGCCCATTCATTGACAATACGGTTTCCGGTGTCAGGGTTCACCAGAATGCCGGCCGGAAAGATACTGTAGGAGGCAAACCGGCAGCCTTTGCCGTATCCTTTTTCCATAGCGCAGCCCCAGGGTCCCAGCTGTATCCAGGAAAGGTGAAGTGGCATGGCATGGATTTTCAGGGCGGCAACAAGGCCTTCTGCAGTGGCGCCTTTGTGGTTGGTGGTCTGTATGGTTTCATCCAGGCGGGGATTATGGCAGCTGCGAAAGGCAACGTCATTGCCGAATCCGCCTGTGGCAAGCACTACCGCCCGGCGTGCCCGGATATTTGTTGTTTTGCCAAAAGCATTGTCCGGTTCTGTATTACTGCGGGTCTTCTGCAAATCTGATCGGATACGAACGCCTGTCACTGTGCCGTTGTTATCGGTTATCAGGCCTGCCATGGCATGCCGGGTGTGTATGGGCACCTGCAGCCGTTCAAGCTGCCTGATCTGGGCTTTGGTAATATCCCGGCCGGCATTGTGTGCAATGGTGACGCACCGGGCTGTGGAATGCCCCCCGAATTTGTCCAGGCGGTCCTGAAACCGCACACCCAGTTGTCTGGTCCAGTCAATGGCCCCTGCGGCGTTTTGTGCAAATAATGCCACAAGTTCCGGCTGGTTAAGCCCGAGCCCGGCCCGCATGATATCATCACAAAACATTTGTGGTGAATCGGTTATCCCCCGGCGTTTCTGTATGAAATTGCCGGGTGCTGACAGGCCGCCGTCACTGATGCGGGTATTGCCTCCGGTGACTTTCATTTTTTCAAAAACCATGACAGAGGCACCTGCCTGCCGGGCTTCAATGGCGGCAGACAATCCGGCAGCACCGCTGCCGATGATCACCACATCTGTGGATGAATGCCAAAGATTTGCCATGCGGCCCCCTTTGATGTTTTTGCGGTTGCATCATCCTGACTGTATAACACATTCTCCGTGTGCGGATATAAGAAAAAATCATTATCACCAAAAGTTGCTTGACTTTCTGAATACTTGTTATTAGAATATTTCTGTTCAAAATATATTAAAATGAAATTTTTTTAATAAAAATATTAATTTTTATTAAATGCATAATACACAAATGAAAGGAAATGATTATGTGCGGAATTGCAGGGTGTTTTGGTGTCAGGGATGAAAAAACCATTGACCGGATGCTGGATGCATTGGTGCACCGGGGCCCTAATGACAGAGGAATTCACAGTGGAGACAACTATACGGTGGGGCATACCCGATTGTCCATTGTGGATGTTGCCACCGGCCATCAGCCCATTTTGACACATGACGGGGAAAAAGGCATTATTGCCAATGGTGAAATATATAACTTTCAAGCACTTCGGTCCGAGTTGACATCCAAATATGCATTCAAAACCCTTTCAGATACGGAAACCATTCTTCACCTGTACCAGGAACATGGTCCCTCCTGTGTTGAAAAGCTGGACGGCATGTTTGCCTTTGCAATATTTGACCGGGAAGGGTATCTTCTGGCCCGGGACCCTGTGGGAATAAAGCCCCTTTATTATGGATACATAGATGAAAAATTGTACTTTACATCAGAACTGGGGGCCATGAGCCTTGCCGGTGTCGAAGAGGTTCATGAGTTTCCCGCAGGGCATTATTACACCCCGGCGGAAGGCTTTGTTCAGTATTATAAAGTGCCGCCGGTAAGGGAACATGTAATGACACAAAAAGAGTCGGCTGCAAAAGCAATACGGGAAACTTTTATCAGAAGTGTGAAAAAACGGCTCCTGGCCGATCCTGAGATACCGGTGGGGTCATTTTGCAGTGGCGGGCTTGACAGCAGTCTGGTTGCGGCCATTGCAGCTGATGAAATTCCGAATCTTCATACCTATGTGGTGGGCATGGAAGACCAAAACGGAGAACTCAGTGATGATATCAAAGCCGCCCGGATTGCAGCAAAACATATCGGCTCCACCCATCATGAATATGTTTTTACCGAAGATGAATATTATGAAGCATTGCCCATTGTGATCAACAAACTGGAAACCTATGACCCGTCTCTGGTGAGATGTGCCGTGCCTTGTTATTTCACCTGCAAGGCAGCGGCCGAACACTGCACCGTGGTGTTGACCGGTGAAGGTGCGGACGAGGTGTTTACCGGATATCACTACATGAAGCATTTTCCGTTTGATAAACTCAATCTGGAGGCCCGGCGGTGTATTCAAAATCTGCACAATATCAACCTGCAGCGGGCCGACCGCATGGGAATGCTTTTCAGTCTGGAACTGCGGGTGCCGTTTCTGGATGTGGAGATGATCAAGCTGGGGATGCAGATACCACCGGAACTGAAAATCCGCGAGCACCACGGAGCAAAAATTGAAAAATGGATTCTCCGGGAAGCGTTCCAGGATACCGGTTACCTGCCTGATGAGATTTTGTGGCGGTACAAGGTTCAGTATACCCAGGGTGCCGGGTGCGAAGATTTGGGGGAACGGCTTGCAAACCAGATGAGCGATGAAGAGTTTGAAGAGATCAAAGCAAAGCATCCCAAAGCAGTCATCAACAGCAAAGAAGCTGCCTATTATTTTAAAATTTTCAGGCAGTATCACCCCCAGGATTCCATTCTCAATTCCATCGGTATCTGGACAGGATTTGATTTTGCCGAAGAAAGGGAAAAAGTTCATGGCACTGTGGATGGTGACCGGAAACATAACTGGTCTGAAAACAAAGAAGCTGTATAGACAAATAGTATGAAATTGACAGTACCGGGATCGGGGGGAAGTACATGGTTATCCCATAACCGCATTGCCGGTACGATATCTTCTCTCAGGCCAGGCAAAAAGGGGTGCCCTGTGAACGCAGTGGAACCTCCGTGTTTATTCATGATGAAAATATCCTGATTGACACCCCTTGATTGCATGCATTTGGGGATATAACTGATTACCAAATATATAAAATAGAGAGGAAATTATGAATCTATTGGGCCTTGCCGGCGGACAATACCGCCCACTG
>JAABSS010000032.1 GCA_011390235.1 Desulfotignum sp. | reverse complement strand
GACCTGCACTACGAGGCCCGGTTCGCCTATATGAACGAGGCATTTGCCCGGCTTTGCTCCACAGAAGATGCCAAAGAAGGGGTGAGCGCATTTTTTGAAAAACGCCCCCCCCAATGGCAGGAAAAATAAAAAAGCAGGTCCATCAATGGGGCTGCTGATTTTTTTACCACGAAGTACGCGAAGAACACGAAGTATGGGATTTGTTCAGCCCACTAATCGAGTGATTGAATGTGTTCTGAAAATTCATGGTGAAACAGGAAAGGTACTTGAAAATGGGATCAAACGATTCGTTCAATAAATCTTCGTACGCTTCGCGTCCTTCGTGGTGCGACACGTCAGCGACAAACAAGACACACTGGCATCCCGGCACCCTGCTGGAACTGTCCGGATATTACTGGAAAACCTGCACCCTCCATGCGGCCGTGAAACTGGATATCTTCACCATCATCGGCAGCGATACCCTGACAGCCCGGGAAATAATACAAAAGACAAGATGGGATGCCCGGGGCCTTACCATGCTCCTGGATGGCCTGGCCGCCATGGCCCTGTTGACCAAAACACCGGCCGGTTATGCCAACACGCAGGCTGCTGCCGACTTTCTCTCAAAAGATTCCGACCGGTATATCGGTTACATGATCCAGCACCATCACCACCTGGCCGACTCCTGGGTCCGCATGGACCAGGCCGTGACCCGGGGCGGTCCCATCCGGGAGCGGTCATCAGTGTCATCCGAAGAATGGCGGGAAGCATTTCTGATGGGCATGTTCAACAATGCCATGGCCACGGCACCTGCCCTGACCCAATCTTTGGACCTGTCTGGTTGTACCCGTCTGCTGGATATGGGGGGCGGCCCCGGCACCTATGCCATCCATTTCTGCCTTGCCAACCCGGACCTCACGGCTGTGGTGTTTGATCTGCCCACCACCCGGCCCTTTGCAGAAAAAACCATCCAGCAGTTCAGCCTGTCGGACCGGATCCATTTTGCCGCCGGAGATTACACCACAGATGACATCCCGTTGAACCAGGAATTTGATGCAGCCTGGCTCTCCCATGTCCTTCACGGGGAAGGGCCGGACAAGGCCGCCGATATCGTGGCCCATGCCGCAAAAACGCTTGTGCCCGGCGGGCAGCTGCTCATCCATGATTTCATTCTGGAAGATACCCGGGACAGGCCCGAGTTTGCGGCCCTGTTTTCCCTGAACATGTTTCTGGGCACCGAATCCGGACAGTCCTACAGTGAATTGGAAATCCGGGAGATGATGGCCACCGCCGGCCTGACAGATATCGTCCGCATGGATTACACCGGCCCCACCGAATCGGGTATTCTCAAGGGCATAAAGCCGAGTATATAGATGGTATAGATGGGGAAGGAAATTACCATGAACCCAGATATCACATATGAGACCGGTGTCCTCTGGCAGTACTTTCAGCACAAGCAGTTGATTGATCTGTTTGAAAAAATCAAGCAGGCCCGTTCAGCTGGTTTTTGGGTACTGGAATAAAAACTGCTTTTTCTGTTTCCGGCACAATTACCACAAACGCTTCTCCGCCGGCCCGGGGGTATCATGAAAAAATAAACGGATTATGCAAGCGGTTGTCCGATATCAAAAAAACCCTTTCTCTTGTTTTTTCAGCAGGATACATTTATACCTAATATCCATTGAATCAATTTATTCAGTGGTTGGAGAACGACATGGATATTCGCTTTGCACCCCACAACCTGCATCTGGAAAGCCCGGATCCATTCCTTTTCCAGGACACTCATGTAAAGGTTTTGAGACGTCAGGGAGGTGAGCCGTTCGTGGCGGTACAAATGCAACATATCCCTGGCAATGTTCGATATCGATCGGTTTAAAAGTGTGAATGACACCCATGGTCATCACTTGTTTGGTATAATAACCGGAATTATATTTCTCTTGTTTTTTCTGTAGATTCGAAAGTCACTATCCAATGTACAAACTGTACTTTCTGATAGTTGCTCAGATAGTCTAACCAAACAAGCATCAGCAAGAGACATTGGAACGTTTCTGTATTTTTCCAGAAGAATTTTTATTGAATTTGATTCCGCTTCTAAGTCGAAGGGTAGAATTATTAATTCACGTTCGAGTAGTTCCAAGACGTTACGAGCCCCATTGGGAAAACCTTGCAGCAAAAAACACGCTTCTGATATGACTGATTCGCATGAAATGAAAGGAGGGGAGATAAGAGAAAATTGTGTTTTTGCCCATTCATGATAAGAATCATTTTTGTTGAGAAATGCTACGAGTGGCCCGGTATCAACAATGACTCTTTTCTGTTTCATGCTCCATATCCCTCCAGATAATCTTTATTGATTGAGATATCTGAGGGTGCCTCGATACTGCCGGCTAAATCTTTTGATAGATCCAAAATTGATCCTTCAAATGCAATATTGTCCCTTGAAAAGTATTCTGACAGTGCAATACGTACAATTTCCGATTTGCTCAGGTTTTTTTGTTTAGCATAACTGTTGAGTTGTGTATTTAGAACATCAGGAACTTTCAAAGTTAATGTGCTCATTGTTAATCTCCTCACAGAGTATTTCTTATCTGTCAACAAGGTAATATTTTGATTTATAAATGTCAATAGTACTTTCTTAACCAATCTCCCACCGGCATGAAAATCTGCGATGACAGGCTTTGAGGTGTCGGGCCTTCGATGAAAAACGAAAAAGCGCTGCAGTAAATGTTGGATCAGAGGGGGGGAAGAGAGGCAGGGCTGCACATATGCCTCATTGGCGGCGACAGCACTTTGTCCGGCAGGGGTGATTTCGTCAAGGGGAAAACCCTTTCTCATGCATTTCCAGCATGATACATATATATTCAATAGCCATTGAATATATTTATTCCGTGGCTGAACCCGTCCAGCGCACAGCGGACCATGCAGGCCAGCTGTGAGATGACAATAGGCTTCATGGGTCAAAAAGGTTCAACTCCGGGTAATGCTTTTGGGCACATTCCCGGCAGATGCTGTGGCTGAACTCCGTGTCCGTGTTTTCCCGGATATAGGCCTCGAGATCACTCCAGTACCCTTTGTCATCACGAATTTTTTTACAGTGCATGCAGATGGGCAAAAGCGCGCTCAGCTGTCTGATCTTTGCCAAGGCCTGTCTGAGTTCTTCGATCACTTGGTCCCGCTCCCGTTCCGCGTTCAGAATCCGCACCATGGAATTGATCCGGGCGATCAGTTCCCGGTTGGATATAGGCCGGGCAATATAGCCGTCCGCTCCGGCATCCAGTCCGTCGGCCTGCTGGTCCGAGGCGGTTCTCATTCCGGAGGTCAGAATGACGTATCCGCCGTCAATCATCGGATCCGCCTTGATCTGCCGGCAAAGTTCCGTTCCCATGATATCCGGCAGTACCACATCCAGAAGGATGATATCCGGTTTTTGCTCTCTGGCAATTTTTATGGCCGCCTCCCCGGTGGATGCTTCCATTACTGTGTATCCAGCTTTTTTGACCAGCCGGGTTGTGGCGAACAACACATCCGGGTCATCATCCACAATCAGTATTTTTATCTGTTGTGTCATGGCAGTATGTTCCTCTGGTGTTTCAAATTTGTTTGATAACCGGCAGCTTCACTGTTATGGTGGTACCGCGGTCCGGTGCGCTGTCCACATGCAGCGTACCGTTGTGGGCTGTGATAATCTTATGGGTGATGAGCAAGCCCAGACCGGTGCTCTTTTCTCCGGCAGTTTTTTTCGTCCGGGTTCTGCCGAACGGGGTGAACATTTTTTCCATGTCCTGCCGGGGCATTCCCGGCCCGTTGTCTTCAACGGAAAACACCAAATGGTCCTGCAGGCAGAAAAGCCGGACACGGACGGTATCTCCCTCCCTGCTGTAATCAATGGCGTTGGAAACCAAGTTGGTGACGGCCTGTTCGATTTTGGCGGCATCGATAACGGCCGGCCCGGGGCACGCCCCGATGTCCACCTGGAGAAACACCCCCTTCTTTTTAGCTTGAAGCCGGTTGATCTCCAGGCTTCGGGACAGGACTTTTGGCATATCCACAGTTTGCAGATCCAGATCAAACCGCCTGGCTTCAATGGCGCTGACATCCAGAAAATCATCCACCAGGTTTTTCATGAACAAAGATGTGTGATGGATAGTGGACAAAAAGGCCTGATGCTCTGTGTCCAGATCCCGGGCTGCCTCATCTTGCAGAAATTCGCAATAGGTGAGAATCAGACCGATGGGTTTTCGCAGATCATGGGCCGCCATGCCCAGAAACTGATTTTTTTCCTGGTTCAGCCGGGCCAGTTCGGCGTTTTGTTTGTGGAGCCGGCGGGTCAGGTTGTTGAGTTCCTGGTTCAACGACAGCATCTGTTTTTGCAGCCGCGCCATTTCCCGGGCATCCAGGCGGCCAAAGGCCAGGACCCGGTTTTGTACCTGCTCAAAATAGAAATCATAGCTCTGGGGCTGGCCGGTAGCTGTTTTAATGTTGATAAGATGGGGCACACGCGGTGCCTGGACCAGATCCGCGAGATTGAATGTGCCGGCAAAATCCACCACCAGGTCTGAAAACGCAGTGTCATTTTCCCGGCACCCGGTGAGGGACCGGGCGGATTCATTTGCATCGAGAATACAGCCGTCACCGGACATTACGAAAAACAGATCCTGCGACTGTCGGGTGATATAGCTGTATGCGGCTTTTTCGCTGGTCTCCCACATCATTTTCATACCCCAATCAGCGAGGTGAGCCGGTCAAGGGATGGAACATACGCCGTTCCCGAATATTGCTTGGTGATCTCGGTGCCGCCCCAGTTGAAGGCCTGTCCCCCCACAAAGATGTCCAGGTGGTGAAAATTTCCCCGGATGGCCGCCAGCCCGGCTTTCAGTGCCGGCATGTTGAAATAGACGCTCACAGACAACCCCACCAGATCAGGTTTTTCATCCTGGATATGGGCCAGCATGTGGTCCACCGGGGTGTTGGCCCCGAGAAACTGGCTGTCCCAGCCGTTCAGTTCAAAGATATCTGCCACCATTTTGCCGCCCACCTGGTGAAATTCGTTGGCCGCACAGGAGATGACCACTTTTCTGTCATTCCCGGAATCTGAGGCTGCTTTGTCGAACAGTCTGGGATAGACCAGGTTCAGCAGTCCTTCGGTGATGGCGGTCACCAGGTGCTCTTTGGCCACAGAAATCTGGTTGAATTCCCATAACCGGCCCACCTCGTAAAGGCTTTTTTGAAACAGGTCCGCATACAGGGTCTTGATCTCGATATCCCGGTCCAGCAGCTGCTGCACGATGCGGGCACATTCCCGGCGGCTTCCCTCTAAAAGCAGGGTCAGGTATTCCTGGTACAGCGCTTCGGTGATCATTTCTTCGTACCTGTACCATGAAGATGATCCGGGCTGTTTGAGACGGATGCTGTCAGATCGGTGTCAGTGACGGCGGTAAACACGGGGATGTTGACAATCAGCCAGTTGTAGAAGGGATAGATCTGTTTCCATGCATCTGCTGACAGTTCTTTTTGCAGCAGGTCCACCCAGATGTTGAGATTAGCGGCCCAGTAGGTGGTTTGAAAACCATGGGCACGGTAGGCCCTGAATACCCAGAGCACGGTTTCCACAAACACGGCAGGCTGGTAATCTGAAAACAGCGATAACATGAACCGGGGAAAATTGCGGTTGTTATCTTCAGCCATCTGTTCATTACCCTTGCCCACCAGTTTTTCAAGATCCGGCCGCGCCATGAGCAGCCGGTTGCCTTTGACTGCGATCTGTTCCCATTTAGCTTCAAATTCCCGGATGGCTGTTTCTGCCGGTGGGTCAAGTTTCTGGGCAGTGGTCAAAAGCGCGTCTTTCATGGTTTTTTCCTCTGTGATGCGATAGGTTACAGACATTTTTGTAATGAATATCTCCTTATACCGCCTTTTTGCCACAGATGCAATACCGGCCCGGATATTCATTACGAATGCCGAATGATCATCCATGTCATGCCCAAAACCTCGAGAAAAAGGGCTGTTTGTGATGACAGCCCATTGTGCCTGAAGCACGAAAATGGTATGTATCCGGCAATTGCAGTAAAAATCGGACCGGTGTGTATTTCAAGGAGGCAAAAAAAATGGGTAGTGATCCTTTGACAGCAGAAGACAGACCACAAGACAGCAAGCTGATAGTGGACACCCGGGACCATGTGCTGTGCATGGGACTGAACAGAGCTGAAAAGCGCAATGCATTCGACCTGGATCTGTACCGTCAGCTGAGCCTTGCCTATGGCGAGCTGCACCACAATCCGAACCTTCGGTGCGGGGTCCTGTATGCCAAAGGAGACCATTTTACCGCCGGCCTGGACCTGCCGGAATGGGCGGAATGCTTTTCCAGAGGGCAGTTTCCTGAACTGCCTGAAGCTGGTATGGACCCCCTGGGACTGGATCCGGACAGACAGGTGGGCAAACCCGTGGTCATGGCGGTCCAGGGGATCTGCCTGACCATCGGTCTGGAGCTGCTGCTGGCCTGTGATATCCGGGTGGCGGCAGACACCGTGCGGTTCGGTCAGATCGAAATCAAGCGGGGTATCTACCCGGTGGGGGGTGCCACGGTCCGTCTGTTCCAGGAAGTGGGCTGGGGAAATGCCATGCGCTATCTTTTGACCGGCGATGAGGTCCCTGCAAAAGAAGCGTTCCGCCTGGGCCTGGTCCAGGAGCTGACCCCGCCGGAAGCCTGCCTGGACACAGCCCTGGCCATTGCCGGTACCATTGCAAAACAGGCCCCCTTAGGCGTTGCCGCCTCCC
>JAABSS010000031.1 GCA_011390235.1 Desulfotignum sp. | reverse complement strand
TCAAAAGAGAGTCTTCTTTGACATTTCCGATCATGGAAGGAAATTTTCGGCAGGCATGAACTTCTCCATCGGGAAGAAGTGATACGAAATTGAATGCGGCACCGCAGCCGTGTCCGGTACACCCCCCAAACAGTTCGAATCCGTTTTCAGCTTTGACAAGGTTTATCAAATTGTCTTTTAAACTCAGGACAGGATTGGATTGGGCTGCACTGACATAGTCATTTAGAAAGGATTTGAAATCCTGTGGGGTCGGCAGGCTTAATGTCTCCGCCTCCCCCACCATGGCCAGCCGGTTGAATGTAAAGGAATCCGCCCTGTCCTTCAAGACCTCTGCAAGGGGGAGGACCTGGTCCATGTTGTCCCGGTTCAGTGTCAGCATGACCATTGAATAAATGTTTTTTTCCCGGAGTTTTTCCAGAAAAGAAAGTGACCGTTTATAATGTCCGGGACCGCGGATATAGTCGTTATAGGTCTCAAGACCTTCCAGGCTGATCTGAAAATGGGTCATGGGCTGTATATCCAGCAGGGTGTCAAGAATGTCAGCGGAAGCAGGATTACCCAAAATTGCGATAGAAAACCCCATGTCTGCCGCCCTTTGATACAGCTCCGTAAAGTCCGGATAAAGCAGGGGGTTTCCGCCGGTAAAGGTCACATGCCCTCTGGCATTCATTTTTTGTATGAAATCAAATAACGTATCCAAAACACACTGGGCATCGGCAAGAGACAGTCTCGTCCGGTCACTTCTGTCATAGCAGTGCCTGCAGTGCAGATCACAGACCTGGGTGATATGCCATTGCAGGGTAAACACGTCAGTTTTTAAAAAAGAGGGGGGGAACCCATCTGCTGGAAAGTATTCAGGGTCCCTGCAGATACCGGATTCAGGAGTTATCAGGAGTCCATCGTCAACGGCGCGATGGAGAATGGCCATCAGTTTTCCAGGCGGCGTTTCCACCTCGCTTGCAGCCTCCTTGATGTCGATGGCATCCACTATCAGTTTGAGTGCGAGAAGGTCTTCATCAAAGGCCTCCCGGCACAACACCTTCCCGGTTGCCGGATGACGCCAGACCAGGACATGACAGTCTTTTTTCTCCGGCGCGGCTTGTCTCAGGGTGTCTTCCGAATTGAACAGGAAAGAAAGATTCCGCCACTGGCTTGGAATCAGATGAAGGTCGGGGTTAACCATCATGGTACCCACACTTTGCGGGTTGCGTCCTGGATTCCTGCGCAACTTTTGATAATTGAATTCCAGCAATGCGGTATCCGCAAGGTATTCCGGAACGTCAATTTTCCCCTGGACATCGCTGATATACTGGACAAAATTCCAAGGCCCGGAATGTTCCAATGCCGACAGGATCCTTTCCCAGGCGTTGTGTCCAAGGATCCTGCGGCAGATGGGAAAATATTCGGCTAACTGATTAAAAGATTCGGTCATTTTTTTGATTTTCGGTCTAAATCAATGATCGGGCAGTACAGATCATGCGAACCGCATGAAATGGACTAACCTCAACCGCTTTTGGGTTTTTGTTCTTTGACTTCATTCTGGGATTCTCCTGTGGTGCCACCTGCACCATCTGAATTCCCACTTCAGCCACTTTGGGGTTTTTGTTTTTTGGCCTCTTTCTGGGGTTCTGCTATGGTGCCACCTGCACCATTCGAGTTCCCACTTCAGCCACTTTGGGGGCTAACTGCCTCCGGTTTTTCTCCGCTTCAGCCGCTCTGGGAACTACCTGTTCCCGATTTTTTATCGCCTCAACCACTGCCGGCAATGCAGACAGGGGGCAATACGGCAGAAGAACCGGAAAGAAGACCGGCGACACAAAATCCGGCCAATACTTTTTTCAGTTCTTTTTGATCCATACCTGTTCCCTCCTGGACAAGGAAAGCGTAAGAAAAGTTGGTTCTCCGCCCGGGGATAAAGAACCAAAACCAAAACGAATCACGGCGTCTGGACACCGGCAATAAGAATAGATCAATAATTTTAGCCGTGATGA
Organism: Desulfotignum sp.; assembly: GCA_011390235.1. The sequence continues at coordinate 4,797 of JAABSS010000031.1, read as the reverse complement.
TTAACGCTATCAAGTAACCGGGCTTAGGTCAATAACGTTTAAATAATTAATCCTCAACAGCAATATTGAATTGGTATCTGTTTAGGCGACCAAAGCTATGCCGAATCAAGAGCCCGCTTGATTTCGACGGGTATTTCTGTTGATTTGCGTGTTTGTGGGTTAAAAAAAACCTCCACGGTTTCGTAGGTGGCATGTATTTCCTTTGTGTCTATATGCAGCATTCGCTCAGTAAACGTGCAGCTTTTCCGGCCAATACGGGTCAGTAGACAATCCACTAAAATCAAATCTCCTGTTACCAGCTCTTTGTGAAATTGTATTTTTGCTGAAGCTGACACCGTATGAATGCCGAATTCATCCTGCATTTTTTTGTGACTCCCCCAGTACAGCGGCCATATATGAAATGCGGCATCATCAAAAAAATGGCTGTACCAGCGAACATTCATATGTCCAAATGCATCGCAATACCAGGGATGGACAACGCCACGAAGGATTTCTATCGGTTCAGACATATTTTATCCTCTCCAAAACCATCCGGCTTTCTAAATTGAAATGCCATGGGCTTTTTTATCCAGTCTTTATGAATTTTGCAACCCTTCAATTGATATGCATTGAACCCGTTTGAACCCTGTGTTTATTTAAATATCTTGCATACGCATAAGTAAAAGCCTACCATACAGTTCATACACACCATGTGAAACTTATTAAAACTGGCATGCGGTCTGTTTTGTGGTAACTCAGGAGCAGTTGCCTGTCCAGGGGATGATGAATGGTATTGAACCCAATATTCTCAGGTCGCCTGATAGCCATTGGCGGTAACGAAGACAAGGCAAATGAACTGATCGTCCTCAAACGCGTGGTCCAGGAAATCGGGAAAACCAAATTCAAGGTCGGTGTCGTCACCACAGCAAGCGAAGATCCTGAACAGCGCGGCAAAGACTATCACAGCGTATTTACGACGCTTGGTGCATCCAGGATAGACATATTCAACATCAAAGAAAGAGGTCAGGCCAATGACAGAAAAACAGCCAAAACCATCGCAGACCTTGACTTGATCTTTTTTACGGGAGGAGACCAGTTGCGGCTGACAACGATCATGGGGGGAACAAGGATATTTGACGCCATTCAGGCACATCTTGAAAATGGCGGGCTTATCGCAGGGACCAGTGCCGGGGCAGCCGTGTTTTCCGACACCATGATTTATGAAGGTAAAAGTGAAGAAGGACTGTTCAAAGGCAGTGTTCTTTCAACATCCGGGTTCGGGTTTGTGGATAAAATTATTTTTGACACGCATTTTATGGCCCGGGGACGGATTGGACGGTTGATTCAGATCGTCACTTCAAATCCAACCTGCATCGGCGTCGGTATTGGGGAAGATTCAGGCGTGATCCTCAGGGGAGACGGGGTTGCCGAGGTTGTGGGTTCCGGGCAGGTTATCATTGTTGATGGATGCGGTATCGGGGTGTCCAATATCATGGACATCCTCCCGGGGGAACCCATTGCCGTGGAAAATGTTCGAATTCATTCGCTGGTGGATGGATATGGGTACCATTTTAAAAAAAGACGGTTTCTCAAGCCATCGTCATTACCCATACAGGAGTCTCTATGATTGAGATTAAAGAACTAAGAGCATTACGCGGTCCAAACCGGCACACCCGGCATACCGCCATATTTATGGTTCTGGATATTGACGACTATGAGGATCTGCCATCGGATAAGATGGACGGGTTTTCAAACCGCTTGTTGACACTTATGCCAACGCTTCAGGAACACGGCTGCTCGATTGGAAAACCCGGCGGCTTTATCCAGCGCCTTGAGAGAGGCACCTGGGCCGGTCATATTATTGAGCATATTGCCATTGAACTTCAATGTCTGGCCGGGATGAGCGTCGGATTCGGCAAAACCCTGGATACATCTCAAAGGGGCATTTATCTTGTGGTCTTTAGATACCTGGTGGAATCTGCCGGGTTAAAGGCGGCCGAAATTGCCGTATCTTTGTTTGAATCCGTTGCCCGGGAAAAATATTTTGATGTCGACCAGGCGGTTTCCGATCTCAAGGTTCTGCGGGAAGCCCATATGCTGGGCCCCACGACCTGGAGTATTGTCAAAGAGGCGCAGTCCAGAGGGATTCCCTTTATCCGGCTGAACCAGGACAGCCATATCCAATTGGGTCATGGCGCACACCAAAAACAGATTCAGGCCTCGATCACCTGTCAGACCTCAGCCATTGCCGTGGAAACGGCCGACGAAAAAACCCGGGTGAAAACCTATTTAAAAAAAGCAGGAATTCCCGTACCTGAGGGCCGGGTGACATCTTCCGAAGAAGAGGCACTCACCGTTTTTAAACAACTTGGCACAGCCGTTGTCGTCAAGCCGGATGTGGGAAATCATGGAAACGGGTCCACCATTAATGTGACCGATCCCGGGCAGTTGAAGATGGCGTTTCATGCAGCCCATGCCTACCACCCCGATGTTATTGTCGAAGAATACGTCAAGGGCGGTGATTTTCGTCTTCTGGTCATTAACGGCAATTTTATCGCTGCGGCAAAAAGAGAACCGGCCCATGTCATTGGTGATGGAACATCTTCCATCCATGATCTGATCCAGGCCGTCAATTCCGATCCCCATCGCGGGTTTGGGCATGAAAAGGTGCTCACACAGATCGAAGTCGATGACATGACCCAAAGGCTTCTGGCTTTAAAAGGCCTTTCCATAGATTCTGTCCCTGAAAACCATGCGGTGGTCTATCTTAAAGCCACGGCCAATCTCAGCCAGGGGGGGACTGCCACAGATGTTACCGATGAGGTCAGCCCGGATATCCGCTTCATGGCTGAACGGGCCGCCCGGATTATCGGACTGGACTGTGTGGGGGTTGATGTGCTGGCAAAAGACATCTCATTGCCCCTTGAGTCCTCCGGCCTTAAGGTGGTCGAAGTGAATGCCGCACCTGGATTCCGCATGCATCTTGAGCCCACACAAGGGCGGCCCCGGAATGTTGCAAAGCCGGTTGTGGACATGCTCTTTCCCATGGGGTATGCAAACATTCCCGTTTTAGCCGTAACCGGAACAAACGGCAAAACAACAACCTGCAAACTTATTGCCCATACACTCAAATATTCAGGAAAAACAGTCGGTCTGACCTGTACTACCGGTGTTGTAATTGATGGAAAACCGATTTTATCCGGAGATTACAGCGGCCCGGAGGGTGCCGGTATTGTTCTCAGGGAACCATCGGTGGACCACATTGTCCTGGAAGTTGCCCGCGGGGGAATCGTCAGGCGAGGCCTTGGCGTCAGCGAGGTTGATGTGGGAGTTGTGCTGAACATTGGAAAGGATCACCTGGGCAGTGACTGGATAGAGACCCAGGAAGATCTGTGCATGATAAAATCCACCGTGGTGGAGGTTGTCAAGAAGACCGGATTTTCTGTTTTAAATGCAGATGACAAAACAACCATGACGATTCTGGACCGTGCCCGGGGAAATGTGATTTTATTTTCTTTGGACCCAAATAATCAAAGGATTAAGGCGCATGTAAAAAACGGTGGGGTCGCTGTCACGCTGGTCGGCCGAAATGTGATTATCAGAGACAGTGAATTGGATATCAACATTTGCACGCTGGAAGAAATCCCCATTACTTTTGACGGAATGATCGATTTTAACATCTCAAACACCCTTGCTGCAATAGGTGCGTTGCATGGTGTGAACATCCCCGTTGATCAGATTCGGAATGGAATTATGACATTTTATCCCACGCCGAATCAAAACCCCGGCCGCATGAATTTATTCGATTTCCAGAAATTCAAAGTCCTGTTGGATTACGGCCATAATCCGGAATCCGCCCGTGCCATGTCCCGGTTACTGCCGCGACTTTCACCAGGCAGAAAGGTCGCCCTGTGCCATGGGACCGGAAACCGGACCACCGAACAGATCATTGACTATGGAAAGGCCCTGGCTTCGGTCTACGATTATATCCTGCTGACTGATTTTGACCCGCGGGACAGACCCATCGGGGAAACCCCGGACCTGGTCTATCAGGGATTGATTCAGGGTGGTTTCCGCAAAGAACATATTGAAATTGTTCCGGAACCGCACAAGGCTGTGGATGCCCTTTTTTCAAGAGCACAACAAGGAGACCTGCTGGTCATTCAACCCGATGAGCTTGAACCTGTCATGAGCCAAATTATTGAAAAATATCGAAAGCTTGTGACACACATTTGACCTGTTAAACAAACAGACCCGTATAATTAATTTGGCGGACATGCATTTACCCTATCAGAGATTTTGCATATGAAACATTTTTTACTAATCACAACTGTAACAGCGCTTTTAGTAACTGGAGCGATAAATGCCATGGCGATCGAAGAAGCTGAGTACACAGTGATAAAAAAAGACACCCACTTTGAGATACGTGACTATGCACCCCACATCATTGCCGAAACCGTTGTGCAAGGAAATATTAAAGATGCCGGGGACATCGCTTTCAAAAAACTTTTTGGCTATATTTCCGGTGACAACCGGTCACGCGACAAAGTATCGATGACAGCACCAGTATCCCAAAAGCCCGAGGGGGAAAAGATTGAAATGACCGCCCCCGTGGCACAGCAGCGCGACAAAGAAAGTTGGGTTGTCAGCTTCATGATGCCGAGCACATACACCATCAAAACCCTGCCAGAACCAGAGGATAACGAGATCACACTGCGTCAGGTCCCAGCCCGACGGATGGCTGCAATACGATACTCTGGTTTTTGGAGCGAAGAGGGCTATCTGCGACACAAGGCGGAACTGGAGTCATGGATTAAC
>JAABSS010000030.1 GCA_011390235.1 Desulfotignum sp. | reverse complement strand
CAGTAGATCTGATAACTCCTGGTGACCTTGCCGAACTGGAACATCTGATCGGAAAAATGGAACAGGCAATCGCTGAAAAAAACCACACGGTAATGGGCCGGTTGAACGTCGAATTTCACCGAAAAATATATACCTTGTCCGGGAACAACACCCTGATTTCCCTCATTGATAACCTTTGGGAAAAAACTTTTTTTGCCCGCCTTGTCTTCAAATTCAAGCCCTACCGGGCAAAAGATTCCAACAAGGAGCACCGGATGATCGTTGACGCTC
>JAABSS010000029.1 GCA_011390235.1 Desulfotignum sp. | reverse complement strand
GTGATAAAACCCTGAACCTGCTGAACAAGTACATGGAAAAAAGAAAGGAGGGAAGCACTAAAAAATTCGTAAAGGGTTCGGAACCATTGTAATGCCGTCAACCCGGGCTGTCCATTGCAGTCCGAATGTCAACACCCCAAAAATCATCAAGGAGAAAAAAATGTTCATGAAAAAAAAAGACCGGGTTATGTGCACTATAACTACCCTGATCATGGTTGTTTTGGTTTCTTTTTTCACCGTTTCAGCATTTGCAGCGGAAAATCTGACCATTGCATCCGGAAAGGCGGGCGGTACCTGGTACCCCATGGGCGGAGCGATTGCAGATATCATCCAGAATAATGTCAAGGGCTACAACATGGCGGTCATGCAAGGCACCGGTGATGCCAATATTATTGGTGTGGATAAAAAAATGTATACCCTGGGTATCAGCTTTTCTTTTGCCAATTCAGATGCCTATGTGGGAAAAGCCCAGTTCAAATCTCCCATGACCAACATTGCCGGACTGGCCGCACTGTATCCATCCCCGCTTCAGATTGTGGTCAGGGGTGACAGCGATATCAAAACCATTTCAGACCTTAAAGGGAAACGCATTGCTCCCGGCCTCAAAGGCACATCCGGTGAAGTACTCATGAAAAATATTCTCAAGGTTCATGGACTGGACTACAAAGATATGAAAAAAGTGGAGCATCTGGCGTATGCCGATGCCGCCATGCAGATGAAAGACGGACATATTGATGCGTTCATGCCTTTTACCACAGTCCCGGCCCCGGTTATTCAGGATACGGCTGTCTCCATCAGCGGCGGGGTTCGCATATTGTCTTTAAGTGAAGAAAAATTTGCCGAACTCAAAAAAATCAATGATGGATACTCCCCCTTGACGGTCAAGGCGGGGGTTTACAAAGGCCATGAAGAAGATTCGCTCTGCGTGGGCTCAAACAATGTCATCATCTGTCAGAAAAGCCTGCCCGATGACCTGGTTTATAATATGGCCAAAGCCCTTGTTGAAAACAAGGAAAAATTTTCCAAAGTCCACAAGGTTGTAGAAACCTGGACACCGGAATTTGCAGTCAAAGACATCGGCGTTGCCATCCATCCCGGTGCACTCAAATATTACAAAGAAATCGGCATAATTCAGTAATATTAAGATCTGCACCTGATTATGTTTTCAGCGGCAACGTGCCCTTTCATCAATGAAAGGGCACGTTGCAAAATCAATTGGTCAAAATTTATTCCACCCTGTGACAAGGAGCTTTGAATGGATTCACAAACCAGTAAATCTTCAGGCCGGACCAGCGGAATTTATACCCACCTGGTTTCCGTAACAGCCTGGGCTATGGCAGCATTCCATATTTACACCGGCATATTTGGTATTTTTGAATCAGTGCTTCAGCGAAGTGCCCATGTTGGATTTGCCATGGTTCTGATCTTTCTTCTGAGCGACATCCGGGGTAAAAAAAGAGACGGTCTGCCCCCCTGGTATGATTGGATTCTCATCGGTTTGATTGGGGCCACAGTGGGATATGTTGTGCTGAATGCCGGTGAAATCGCTTCCCGGTATTCCTATGTTACCCCCCTGACCGGTTATGAAGTGGCAGCAGGCTGTGTCGGTGTTCTACTTCTGCTGGAGGCTGCCAGAAGAAGCATGGGGCTGGGCCTTCCTGTGATTGCGATTGTTTTTCTTGCTTATACCTTTGCCGGGCCCTATCTTCCGGGAATACTCAGCCATCAGGGGTTTTCTCTGATGTGGGCGGTGGATCACATCTTCTTTACGACCGAAGGAATCTGGGGCATTCCGGCAGGAGTATCTGCGACATTCATTGTCATGTTCATCATATTTGCAGCATTTCTGGAACAGTCAAAGGGCGGCGATTTTTTTATTGACTTGTCACTGGGGCTGTTCGGCCGAGCCCGGGGCGGGCCGGCCAAAGCATCCATATTTGCATCGGGCTTCATGGGCATGCTCTCAGGGTCTGCCGTTGCCAACGTGGTGACCACGGGTGCATTCACCATTCCATTGATGCAGCGGCTGGGATACAGCAGCCGTTTTTCCGGTGCGGTGGAATCGGTTGCGTCTTCCGGTGGACAGCTCATGCCGCCAATCATGGGAGCGGCGGCCTTTATCATTGCTGAATTTCTGGGGATGCCTTATATAAAAGTCGCGGCCGCAGCGGCAGTACCCGCATTTTTGTATTATTTCAGCGCCTTTTCCATGGTCCATTTCGAAGCGTTGCGTATCAACCTTAAGGGACTGCCGGCCAGTGAGCTGCCCAAAGTCCGTAAAACCCTGGTATACGGTTTTCAATTCATCATACCTGTGGCGGTCCTGGTCTATCTGCTGGTCAAGGGAAACAGCCCCATGCGTGCGGGCCTGTGGGCAATCCTGATTACCATCCTGGTCAGTTATATCCGTGTGGAAACCCGACTGTCTTTGAAAGGCATTTTGTCAGCGCTGGAAAGCGGTGCCAAAGGTGCTGTTCAGGTGGCACTTGCCTGTGCCACTGCCGGCATTATCATCGGCGTTCTGACCCTGACCGGCCTGGGCATGCGGTTCAACTCCATCATTCTGCTCATTTCCCAGGGCAGTTTATTACTGACGCTGGTATTAACCATGTTCACCTCCATCTTGCTGGGGATGGGCCTTCCCACGGTGGCTGCCTATATCATCCAGGTTTCGTTGACCGTTCCTGTGCTTACCCAGAACTTCGGGATACATCCTATTGCAGCCCATTTTTTCATTTTCTACTTTGCCATTATTTCAGCAATCACCCCGCCGGTGGCCCTTGCTTCCTATGCTGCTGCGGGCATTTCCGGCGCCGACCCCCTTAAGACAGCGATCACCTCCTGCCGACTGGGCCTGGCTGCTTTCATTGTTCCCTATATGTTTGTTTATGCGCCCCAGCTGCTCCTGGTAGGCTCCACAACCAAAATCATCCTTGCCACTGTGACATCCATGATCGGCGTGGTTGCGTTGGCAGGATCAGTGGTGGGCTGGTTCATCAAAAAAACCCTTTTCTTTGAAAGAATACTTCTGATGGCTGCAGCCCTCACACTGATCAAACCCGGATTATATACTGACATTGCCGGGCTCGGTCTTCTGGCCCTTGCAGTGGCACTTCAGCTCATCATAAAACGCAAATCAGATCCTGAGCCGGTTACCCCACAAGCCACGCAATCATGAAACAGAAACAGGTTTTTTCCAAGGGAGAATATTGTGCACGAGATCATATCAAAACCGGTAGAATCCGTTGATGTTGCATCCATCCACCAGATAAACGGATATGATGCCATCAAAAACGGATATCCGGATTATCTTACGGATGAATCAAAGCTGTCAGCGGGAGAAGTCGAGCTGCTGGCATTTCCGGCCAATGAAAAAGAACTGGCTGCCATTGTCAAAAATGTTTTGGCCAAAGGATTGACTCTCACCGTTGCCGGTGCCCGAACCGGTCTGGTAGGCGGATGTGTTCCTGCCGGCGGTGCCCTCATATCCCTTGAAAAAATGAATCAGGCAACCCATCTCTATTACACGGAACAGGCGGATGAATGGCGGGTGAGTGCCCAGGCCGGTCTGCTTTTATCAGATTTGGACACCATGGTTTCTGAAAAACGGTTTCCAGGAATGAGCGGTACCCCCGGTTCTTCTTTGACAGACAACCTGGCCCGGTTTTCCAAAGACCCGGTCTCATACTTTTATCCACCCGACCCTACGGAAATGAGCGCCACCATCGGGGGGACAGTCGCCACAAATGCCTCAGGTGCCAGAACCTTTCGTTACGGAGCCACCAGGGACTGGATCCGGGGCATACGGGTCCTCACGGTTGATGGAGAAATCCTGGACATTCCCCGGGGCAAATACTTTTCCTCTCCCAATGGCATGTTTGTTATCCGCAATGCCTCAGGCAGGCATACCGCAGTTCGGATTCCGGATTATACAATGCCCAGAACCAAATGTACTGCCGGGTTTTATGCTGCACCCCATATGGACCTGATCGATCTTTTCATCGGATCTGAAGGCGCGTTCGGGATCATCACCCAGGTGGATGTGGCGCTGCTTCCCCGGGAAAAAAAATGTGCAATCATTCAGTTTACTGACTCGGATGATGCCGCTCTCAGGTTGGTGCAGGCATTGCGCAGCGACCCGCGGCTGCAACTGGATTTCATCGAATTCTACTCGGAAAATGCCTTGAACCTGCTGCGGCAGATGCAGTCAGAAACCCTTCGGCTGGTAGGCATGCCGTCTATCCCTGACACAGCAGGCGCGGCTTTGTTTTTTGACCTGCCGTTTGATCCGGAAGAAAACAATCCGGATTTCCGTGCACTGGATGAAACAGTCCGCAGTGCCGGGGCTGATCTGAGAAATTCATGGGCCGGGTATGAACCCCGTGAAGTCTCCAGATTCAAATTGTTCCGCCACCTGCTCCCGGAAAAGGTATCCCAGCAGATTGCTGAAATCAAAAAAAAGCATCCTGCCATTCACCGGCTCAGTTCCGACCTGGCTGTTCCGGATGCACATCTTTTAGACATCTGGAACCTTTACCGTATGCGGTTGAATGATGCAGGCATTCCCTGGGTGGGATTTGGACATGTGGGTAACAACCATTTCCATATTTCGGCCATGCCAAAGGATATGGACCAGTTATCCCAGGGGATGGCCATATATTCCGAATTTGCAAAAACAGCGGTATCATACGGCGGCAGCGTCAGTGCGGAACACGGCATTGGAAAAATCAAGGCAAAATTTCTGCCGGCCATGTATTCCAAAGAACACATTGACCAGATGATTGCCATGAAAACCGCTTTTGATCCGCTGCTCACACTAAATCCAGGAAATATATTCACAACTTGCTGAGGAAATTATGAAAATCGTTGTTGCAGTCAAACAGGTACCTGAAATCTCGGACGTCCAGGTCAATCCGGAAACCGGTTCTCTGATACGGGAGGGCGTTTCCGCCATCCTCAACCCTTTTTGTGAATATGCACTGGACCACGCGGTCAGACTGAAAGCTGTTTTACCGGATATCCACATCACTGCCGTTTCCATGGGGCCGCCCCAGGCAAAAAAGGCTCTTGTCCGGGCATTGGAACTGGGGGCTGACGAGGGAATCCTGGTCAGTGACCGCAAATTCGCCGGTGCAGACACCTGGGCGACCGCATTGACCCTGACTGCTGCGATCCGTATCTCAGTGCCGGATTTCCATCTGATTTTTGTGGGCAAACAGGCCATTGATGGCGACACAGCCCAGGTAGGTCCTGAAATGGCTGAAATTCTCCATCTGCCCCAGATCTGTTATGGAATTGATTGTGAAATAGTAAAAAACGGTAAAAAAATCCAGGTGAAAAAGGAAACCGAATCCGGTTATCAGATTATTGAAGCCCGGCTGCCGGCACTGGTCTCCTTCAGCAAAGGGGAAATCATCCGCAGAGCGCCTTCTTTCACCGATATTGTCAATGCCAGACAAAAACCGATTCAGACCCTTTGTGCAGCAGACCTTGGCATACCGGATAATGATCTGGGCCTGATGGGTTCCTACACCCAGGTGGTGAAGGTTTTTCCGCCTGCCGCCAGAAAACAGGGCAGGTTGATGATTCACCCTGATCCTGCCCAGGCAGCCGAATCCATTCTATCCATACTGGAAAATGAAAAAATTCTTGAAAAGGAAGCCGTTCAATGATCTCCATTGATAAAGACCGCTGTAATGCTTGCGGACTGTGCGAAACCGCGTGTCCTTTTGGTGCCGTACAGGTGTTGAATAATCACGCACAGATAACTGACAGCTGCACCCTTTGCGGAACATGTGCCACTGTCTGCCCTGCCGGGGCAATTGCGATTCGTCGAAAACCCGTATCAAAAGAAGCCCTGGCCCACTACAAGGGGGTGCTGGTCTTTGTTGAATGTCAACAACGCGAAGGAAGGCAGGAGCCGAAAACAGTCGTATATGAACTGTTATCCAAAGGCCGGGAACTGGCAGACAAGCTGAATCAGTCCCTCATGGCAGTGGTTTTGGGAAATGGGGAGTTCACGGATCTTGCGCAACTGGGCAATTACGGAGCGGATCAGGTTTTTATATGCGCCCATCCCCTGCTGGCCACATTTTCATCGGATGGATATTGTTCTGTCCTGTCGGCAGCCATTTCGGATGTCAAACCGTCGGTGGTACTTTACGGTGCCACCCCCAACGGTAGAGAACTGGCCCCACGGATCGCGGCCCGACTCCGCCTGGGACTGACTGCTGACTGCACCGGTCTGGATATTGACGAGCAGGCCCAACTGGTTCAAACCCGGCCGGCTTTTGGCGGCAATATCATGGCAGCCATCGTGGCCCCGCGGACCCGTCCTCAGACAGCAACCGTCCGACCCAATGTGTTTCCAGTCGTTTTTTTTGACCCCACCAGAAAAGCGGCTGTCAGGGAGATAGCCGTTACCCTGAACAAGGCGGCAATTAAAACAAAAATTGTCAAAGAGGTCATTCTAACAAAAAACGATGGCCCTGACCTTGAAAATTCCCGGGTGATCATCACGGTTGGCCGGGG
>JAABSS010000028.1 GCA_011390235.1 Desulfotignum sp. | reverse complement strand
AACACATGTTTGGTGGGCAGAAGTCCCGGCCGGTTGTGGGTGAGGCGCCGCAGGGACCGGATATCCTGAAAAAGGTTGCCCCCCAGAACCACATTGATGAGCTGGGCCCCCCGGCAGATCCCCAGCAGGGGAATGTTATGTTCCAGGGCATATTTTATCCATTTTATTTCCAGCAGGTCCCGCTCCGGATCAAATTTCACCGGTGCGGTCAGATCCCCTTTGTAATGTTCCGGTGCGATATCATTGCCGCCGCCGATAATCAGTGCATCCAGAGACATATCCTTGATATCATGGTTCACACTGATCCTCCGGGCGGATGCTCCAGCCAGCTGCAAAGCTGTTCTGGAACACCACCAGGCAGGTGCCCAACGCCGGGAAGATCCGGTTACGCCAATGCGTGGTCTTGCAGCCATATGCTCATCAATGCGGTCCAGTCGTTGCGGGAAACCCCCAGAAGCGGCCGGTGCATGGCCAGAAACTGCTGCCCGAGATCCTGCAGATCATCAGGCCGCTGTGCCAGTTCTTCCACCACCCACCAGGTGTTCCAGGGGCGGGACAGGGACCAGTCCGGTTTATCGATCTGGCAGTTGGGTAAACGGTAATGAAAGGCCGGACGGGCCTTGATTTTTGTGTCGGAAACCGCCCTGATGACCTGGTCGGCATCTATATGGGCAAACAGGGGCAAAAGGTCAAGGGCCCGGTTACGGCTGGCATTGTGCTGGAGGTAATCATCTGTGATCCGGTTCAGGTCCGGTGCTGTCCGGGAAAACAATTGTGTAATATATGCTTCCGGATACAGGTCGACAAAGGGGCTTATGCGGCGGGCAAAATCCACCTGATGGGCATCCACCAGCCACCATTGCAGCAGGGAAAATGCCATCAGGTAACCGGACAGACAAGACGCATCCAGGTGGGGAACCTCTGTGTTGATATGGACACCGTAGGCGGCAATCATGGAGTCTTCCGTGCCCCTGGCCCCTGCCCGGCGCAATTCTCTGACCAGAGGATCAAGACGGTCCAGGTCGGACACGGCAATGGGCGGACAGACAACTTCCATGGGTACCAGCAGGGCAGCTGCCTGGCTGAGCAGGTCCAGCCAGTCTCCCGACCTAATCCGGTTCTGCTGTACCGCTATTTTTTTAAGAAAGTGCCAGTCCAGTTCAATGGTAAAATCTCCCAGCCCCTGGACCGATACCACGCATGCAGCAGGAGATTCACTGGTGCGTTTTGCGGAAAACACCTGTTCTACCACAGCGGTTGTCTGGTTAAGATCAAGGCCGGTAAATTCAAGTTCAAATCCCACTTTACGAATTTTTTTATTCCGGGTATGGGTAACTGACGGCAATTTGTAGTGTATGTTATGTGCCATATATTCTTTTTTTTCACGCCACCATGAAGACAAAAATTTATAAATAATATCTGTTTCCCACAGCCCATTGTCAAGGAATTAATCTTCTGGCAGGTATGTCTTCCAGGGCAAAATCCACGTTTTTGACCTGGAAATTGACGGATTGCCGGTCTGAATATTTACTATAGTAGCGTGCACTTCTATGGGGAGTCACTGGCAGTCTCCTGTGGACGGACCGTCAGAGCCCGAGGGGGCCTGGTAAAATATGCCGGGATGGTTTTCAACCAGAGGGCGGGTTGCCGCTCTTCATTGTTTTTATGAAAACAGGCCCCCGTAGATCTTGGACCGGGCACAGGAGACTGCCAGGGGCGGGGCTTGGGACAGAGTGCTGCACACAGCGATCGAAAACCTGGCATGCTTATGGCAAATACCCAGTTGCCGGTATTTTTCCTGTTCAGGCAGCCCTTCAGGTGATAATATATGTCACAGTCGTACCGGACAAACTGATCAACCGGGAATTCGCCCTGCAGAATGCCGGATTTTAAACAGCCAAAAAAAGCAACAGGCCTTATGCAGCTGTTGCCTGCATAAGGCCATGGACAAAAATATCAGCATGCCGCATGTGGACAGGCTGGACAACAACAAATGGTTCAGAAACGTTGCGCTGGCCGACTAACCGGCTGGCAGGACAATTTTTCAGAAAGGAAAAATAAAATCCCATGAATGAAATACAACCAATAGGCACAATTCATTCACCCCATAAAAATATCAGAGACATGCCCATTCAACCCAAAGGGGCCGCAGGTATTGAAGGCCATGTTCTGGTGAATGAAGCTTACATGGAAGGCCTGCAGGACCTTGAGGGGTTCAGCCATATTTATCTTATTTACTGTTTTCACAAAACAGAGCGGACCCAGCTGCGTGTCACCCCGTTTATGGATAACCAGACACGGGGGGTATTTTCCACCCGCTCTCCTTTGCGGCCCAACCATATCGGCCTGTCCATTGTCCGCTTAAAAAAAATTGAAGGCAATACCCTTGTGGTTCAGGATATTGACATTCTGGACGGCACACCATTGCTGGACATCAAACCCTATATACAAAAATTTGATGCGGTGGCAGACAGCCGTTCCGGATGGCTCCAGGCCAGCGAAGAGGATATCAGAAATAAACGCTCAGACGACAGGTTCAAATAAAGAACAATCATCTTTGGTATTTTGAAAAAAACAATTTTTCATTGGAGATATCTTTGCCATGCAACATGCAATAAAATGCAATACATACCTGATCCTGCTGGTGTGCATTCTGACATATGCTGTGCCGGCCCGGGCCGGTATCGATCTTACAGCGGTCTCCCAAAGCCGGAAAATCCAGGTCACCATTTACAATCCCGCGGACCTGACCATGGTCACAGACAGCCGAACCCTTCATCTTGCCGGCGGCATGAACCAGATCCGGTTTTCATGGACCGGCACCCGCATCGATCCAACCTCCCTGGCCCTTGCCATCACAGATGCATCTTCAGATGTCACCATTGAACAGATGCGGTTTCCGCCTGACACAAAAGACCTTGCCATCTGGCATGTCCATGCTGAAAAACCCTGCCAGACTGGAATCGATATCACCTATTTCACCTCTGGTCTCTTTTGGGAACCCCGTTATATGGCGTTTTTGTCTTTGGACAGATCCCGGATCCGGCTCACAGGATATGTCCGGGTGCAAAACCGGTCAGGAGAAGATTATGACAATGCCCGGATTCGTCTTGTGGTGGGAAAAATCCATCTTCTGGACCGGATCTCAGACCTGGCTGACCGACCCTATCCCTATGGCCGGCCGGAAACACAGTTTCCTGATAACCGGCAGCAGGATGCATATGCACAGGGAAAAGCCATGCTGGAATCCGCACCGGCAATGGCAGTGCAAAAATCCATGGCAGCACCTGCCCCGAAAAAAATTGAAAAAACCGGGCTGTCGGAATATTTTTTATATACCATTGCAGGCACCCAGACCATTGCCCGGGGGTGGTCCAGCCAGCTTGTTTCCTTTGATGTGCCGGCAGTTCCTGCAAAGACCATTTACGTGCATGATGACCAGCGGTTTGGCGCCCGAACGGTGCAGATGCTGTCTTTTAAAAACGATACTGACGCGGGTCTTGGAAATTTCCCCCTTCCCGGGGGTGGGTTCAGGGTGTTTCATAAAATCGACCAAAACGGCGGAATGACATTTGCCGGTACCGCCACAACAGATTACATCCCTGTGGGGAAAAAAGCAGACCTCCCCCTTGGGCCGGCCCCCCGGGTGACAGTTGCACCAAAGGTTACAAAATTTGCAAAAACCAACCTGGTCTTTGATGACCAGGGGAACCTGTCCGGGTTTGACGATGTCCGGACCATGGCCCTGGATATCACCAATTTTTCAGACCAGGCCGCAGCATTTGAAATTACACGGCATCAGCCTGTTCCGGATTTCACCATTACAGACATCAGCGGCCAGGACCGGTTTGAAAAAATTGATCAGACCCGGTTCACATTTTTTGTCACCCTGGATCCAGGCACTGAAAAGACCATCCGCTACACCATCACCACATATAAAGGAGACAGAAAATGGCAGCAGACACCTGTCCCATCTTCATGAGACTGCCCGGGCATACAAAGGTGAACCTGAAAGCGCTTATGGCTGCATGGTTTATCCTGCTCATGGGCCTGGGCTGCATCCTTGCTGTGCCCGGTGCCTCTTTTGCCGGAACCCGGCTGGCAACCCTGCCTTTGCAGGAACAGGTTTTCATCCGCCTGGCCGGCCGGAACACGGCCCTGGTGCAGGAAAAACGGATGCTCGCCCTGGTTGCGGGTATCAACAAAATCGATTTTTCCTGGCAGAATGTTCACATCGATCCTGATACAGTTTATCTGGACACACTGGCAGATCCTGATGATATCACCCTTTTGTCCATGGCCCGTGCTTCAGATGCATCTGCCCTTACCTGGGAACTATACAGCAGCAGGGATACAGACCACACGGTTGTGATCTCCTATCTGCTGGCCGGACTGGACAACCTGGTCACCTACACCGCCCTGGCAGATGACCAGGAAAAAACCCTGGACCTGGATGCCCGCCTCATCCTGCGCAATTTTTCAGGGGAAGATTTTGACAATGCCGAATTCTGGCTCACCCCGGACACCGTTTTCAACACCCGGCTGCAGCACCTTGAAACCCGGCAGGTTCTGTTTTTTGAACAAACGGACCTGTCTGTGACCAAACACTACAAGTGGGATGGAAAAACCATGCCCCATGACCCTGAAAACACCCCGCATGCCCCGGGCATTCCCACGGGATACAAAATCAAAAACACCAGTGATGCAGGCCTGGGAACCTTTGATCTGGCTTCAGGAAAAGCCAGAATATTTCAGGAAGACGGCCAAAAAGGCACCATATTTTCAGGAGAAGATGTGATGCCGTTTGTGCCCAAAGGCGGCACCGCCTTTCTGAAAATCGGCAGCAGCCGGGATATCCTGGTGTTCAAGCGCAGAATACACACGGAACAGACCCGGGTCCGGCGCAATAACAAAGGGGCTGTCCAGGTATATGACGAGCTGATCACCGATCGGTTCATCCTGGAGAACACGAGGAATGTTCCGGTGATGCTGACCCTCACGGACACGATTTCGGGCCAGTGGGAGCCTGTGGAAATGGGCCATGCCTATACCCTCACAGACCACAAGACCCTGGAATTTGATATCCATCTTGATGCAGAAGAAAAAAAGACCATTGATCTGACCTATAAAATTGTAAACAAATTCACCGGTAATTTTGCCCGGTACAACAAG
This sequence comes from Desulfotignum sp., assembly GCA_011390235.1. The sequence goes on along the minus strand of JAABSS010000028.1, from coordinate 1,646 downwards.
ATGGCACCCGGCAACTGAAATATGGCTGCTGGCGGCATTATAGCTTTTAGCTGTTAGCTTTTAGCTTTTAGCCGGTAGTAACCAGCAGGGAAAAATTTGTAATTGTTACTGGAAGCTTATAACTGGGTATTGGAGGAAATCATGATTGATCTGAATACACCATGTTTTTGTGGTTGCTCACCATGGGGCCGTATGTTGCGGTTTCTGCCTGTTTTTGTATTATTGTACCTGGCCTGTATTCTGTTTTTTTCAGCAATTTTCCCCTGTTCGGGACAGGCAGATTCTCCGGCACAATCTGTGGAGCAGACAAACGATCAAAAAACAGGTTCAGCCCCTGAACTTGATGGTGCAGCACTCAAGGCCAGTATTGCCCAAAGGATCCGGATGACCCGGGGCGCCAAAGATGACCGGTACAAAATGTTCAGCCCGGATCTGGTGAAGATCGATGAAAAAATTGTTGTCCACATCCGGGGAATGGATTTTTTCGCAGTCAAAATAAAACTGCACAACCCGGATACCAAAACGGTGGAAGAGGTCATCTCCCTGATTGTGGATAAAACCGGCACCCTGCAGATCAGTGGGGTGCATGATCTGGCATCGGGCGCCAATCTGATGCAAAATGCAGTGAGCCAGCTGCAGCATGTGGATGTACAGGACCTGCCGCCGGATTTTGGTAAAGAAATTTTCACAGGGGACGGTGCCCACACCATTACAGCTGTCTCTGATCCTTTCTGCCCCCACTGCCGCAAAGGATGGGAATATATCAAGCTGCACCAGGAAAAAATTAAAACCTTCAGATTGGCCCATTTTCCCCTGAACCCGGCTTCAGCAGCCGCCTGCATGGTTATTGCCGATGCCCATCATCGGCAGTTCAAGGTGTTTGATATTGTTGATTTTGCCTATAGCCAGCTGCATTCCGCACCTGAACCGCAAAAGATTGTGGTGCAGTACATGGAGGCGTTTCCGGAACTTGCAGAAAAATGGGGCCATGACCCGGTATCTGCCCTGTCATATCTGACAAAAACATTCGGTTCTGTTGTCCAGCAGGAACGCAAAGCCGCCCAGACACTGGGAATCAACTCAACCCCTGTCTTTTTTGTGAATGATACCTATATCAGAGGGTTTAATGCCCGGAAACTGGACAATGCCATGCAGTAAAAGCAGGCACCAGAAGCTGTGCCCGGCAAAAAACTATCGTATTGACCAGCCCCGGTCATCTTCATTGGGATCATAGGGATTAAATATTTCCACCACCCCGGTTTCAGGGTTGATCCTCACCGGTGTATAATAATAGTAGGAAAACCATAGACCAATTTTGTTTCCTTTGTGATCCAGGATGTCTGCGGTCCGCATCCTAGTGGCATCAGGGTGAAGATTACTCAGGTCACTGATTTTTTGATATACCTGGTCCATGGTATCAATTTTAAACCAGAGCCGGGAGTTGAACCGGTATTTTTTGTTTATGCCCACCACTGAATAGGGCAGACCCGACCTGCCGCTGTAATAATACTGGTAGGTATCAGGCAGGGATCTGGTATGATACTGCTCCTGGGTTGCAGGACTTGAAACAAGCTCTCCATAAGGTCCCATACAGCCGGCAACCATGGCAAAAGCCGCCAGCAGAGCCATACAGATTCCTGTGGACA
>JAABSS010000027.1 GCA_011390235.1 Desulfotignum sp. | reverse complement strand
CAGCTGGTAATGTAAGCATCAAAGAGATTCCAAAAGTGCAAAGACATGTAAACCGGGTCAGGCTTGAAGATCTTTTTCAGGAGCTTACCGGTAAACAAGACCGGAATGATAAGATATCGATGGCCCATGTTCAATATGGATATAAAATGAAAGAGATCGCCGATTGTTTGTCATTACACTATACAACGGTGAGCAAAATTATCAATTCAAAGAAAAAGTGACAGCTTCCAATTCCGACAATTCCGGGGACATCATACGCTGTCTGTCAGGGAAGATGCCTGTTACAGGGTGTCCTGGGAAAAAATCTCTGTGCATCTCTGTGGTCTCTGTGGTCTCT
>JAABSS010000026.1 GCA_011390235.1 Desulfotignum sp. | reverse complement strand
TCTGCTGGAGTTGAGCAGGTATGTTGTATTGAATCCGGTCCGGGCAAAAATGGTTGAACATGCCGGGGACTGGATATGGAGCAGCTATTGTGCGACTGCATTTGGGAATCAGCCGCCTGACTGGTTGACAACGGATTGGATACTGGGGCAGTTTTCAACAAAAAGGCCGGTTGCACAGGAAATTTATCGCAGTCTGCTGTTGTCCCAGGCCTGTCTAAAAATGGTATCGCTGTCTGTCAAGGATGCGGTGTATGAAACCATTCTGCTCAAAGAGCGTGAGGACCTGCAACGCAATGTGGCGGAGGCCATTGAAGTCCTGTTTGCGGACCAGGTTGAAAATTTTGCAGCCTGCTGTCCTGTCATTTTGCAAAGGCTTCAGAGTGGAACAAAGCCTGCAGGTATTTTGCCCTGGCCTGTTATAAAAAATCTCTGTGTACCTCTTTGATCTCTGTGATGGAATAGGAAAGTATGATGTAACCACAGAGGACAAAGATGTACACAGAGAGGGATGAAAAAGGGAGGCTACTCAGCAGATTCGGTCTCAGATGTCAGATCTTTCATGGATTGTCTGAAGTCTTCAATGTCTTTGCTCTGGATGGCTTTTCTATGAAGCCTTTTAAGCATTAATCTATTGTTCAGAGCTTTAATCTTCTCATGGATATCCGTGGGGATATCTCTGCTGAATTTTTCATCCAGAGCTTCCAATAGCATTTCTCTGGCCTCAAAAAGCATGCCTTCATCCCGCCCTTCATGCCTGCCTTTTTCTATTCCGATTCTCTCAGCACTGGTAATATATGGCATTTTTCTTTCCTCCTCATACGCAATCAGGTTTTGCGTAAACTGTTTTGTTAAGTCATCCGGCAGCATCATCAGCCAGTCCACAAGCCGGTACAGGCTCAGGATATCCTTTGTTGAGAACCCTTTTTCATAGAGTGCTCTGGTGATTGTCCATTTCCAGGTGTATCTTTCCTGTGGATTGTTTTTGGTGGCTTTTGTCTTTAAATGAGCCGCAGTGATAATGGCGAATGGGTTTGTCTTTTCAAGCAGGCTGTCAATTTTATCGCTGTAGTCGAAAAGTTTGACTATAGGGAATTTGAAGTGGATCTCACAGCCCCATTGCTCCGAAGAATAAACACCCGGTTTCCAGGAAGGGTTTTCATCCGCCAGAATGGCCAGACTGGTGACCGGCCGGTATTGCTTGTCAAAGATGCGGTAGTTGTAGATGTACATCCGCAGGGGAAAGTCCCGGTCTTTATCGCTCTGGACCTCGATATGGATCATGACATGAAATGGTTCTTCTTCCAGGGACCACACCCGGACCAATTTATCCGCATGCCGTCTGCCGATTTCCGCATCCCTGACCACCTGCTGCAACTCTTTGTCAAGGAATTGATACCCTTTGTTCCAGGCGATCCGTGTTGCGATATCAGGGAAAAAGAACTGCATCAGTTCCTTGAAATACAATTCCATGCCCTCTTTCCAGGGGCTGTCATAGTCATCAGTATGGTTGTCCATTGTATCCATGTAGATATTCTATACATATTGCCGGGATAATGCAAGATTCAAAAAAGAGCTTTATCCTTCATAAATTGGGGAAAAGGTTTTTCGAGCAATGACATCCAATGAATCGGATTTTGGCGTTGCCCAAGAGAAAAAGAATCCGATATGTGATTGAATTTTTCTGCCTGTTCTGCTAAAGCAAAACCATCGGCCCTTTTTAGCTGTCCGATCTTTGATGCTGCTCCTGCCGGTTTTCTCAGTACGTGGAGTGTCAGAATCATTTCAACAGTGGAAAATTATCACATGGAATGTCCAGAATGCCATTTTAAAAATCCGGAAGAAACAAATTTCTGCGGCGCATGTGGTACTAATCTGAAAGAAAAGGAAAAACCGTCCCAAAGCGAAAGAAAACATGTCACCATTGTTTTCACGGATCTTTCCGGATATACCGCCATGACCGAACGGCTGGATCCGGAAGATGTGCGATCGGTCCTGGGAAGTGTGTTTAAAAAAATTGCCCGTATCATAGAGGATTTTGATGGATTCATTGAACGCTATATCGGCGACAGCGTGATGGCGGTGTTCGGTATTCCCAGGACCCATGAGGATGATCCGGAAAGGGCGGTCCATGCCGCAATGCAGATCCATGGGGCCATCAACCGGATGAATACCTGGATTTCACAGAAAACCGGTTGCACCATCTGTATGCATACCGGTATTAATACAGGTCTTGTTTTGACTGGAACAGTCAACCCTGAGGATGGGTCTCACGGCCTGACCGGGCTGGATCTTAATATTGCGGCACGGCTGGAGGGTATTGCCGGGGATGATGACATTATTGTGGGTCCTGCAACATATGAACTGACAAAAAATATATTTGAATTCAAAGCACTAAAACCGGTGAGGGTCAAGGGAAAAACCGAACCCCTGCGGATCTTCAAGGTGTTGTCAAAAAAAACGGCTGCCTCGGTTTCAACAACACCGTCTTTCATAAAACCGGTGTTTGTGGGCAGAAAGATGCAGCTGCAGCAGCTGCTGACCGCATTGGATGGACTGGTGAAAAAAGGGACCGGCCGGGTTATTGTCATTACCGGCGAGCCGGGTATCGGTAAATCCAGGATGGTGCTGGAATACAAAAAACAGGTGCAGGACATGGACCTGCTATGGATGTCCAGCCAGTCCAGTACATTCGGGCAGAAAACTTCTTACGGCACGTTTCTGGATCTGTTGAAAAACTTTGCCGGGATCAGGGAAGCAGATGATGATGCCAAAACCTGGGATAAGCTTGAGGCCAGATTAAACCAGCTGGTGCCGGAAGAGGTGGCCAATACCCTGCCGTATCTGGCCGCCATTTTATCCATACAGGTCCGGGGCGGTTTGGCGCAGAAGGTTGTTTTTCTGGATGCGGAAACCCTGAAAAGCCAGATTTTCAGGGCATTTTACCTGCTGGTGAAAGCGCTTTTGAAAAATAGCCCCCTAGTTCTGGAATTCGAAGATTTTCACTGGGCAGATGATTCTACGGTGGCGCTTCTCGTTCACCTGCTGCCTCTGGTTGAAGCAGAGCCGCTGCAATTGGTCTTTGTCAGCCGGAACATGAAAAACAGCCCGTTGGATAAACTGGAAAAAGCCTTACATGAAACAGGCGGCAGATATTACACCCGCATGGATCTTTCCCCGTTGTCCCAAAAAGATGTGGTTGATTTCACCAGGCAGCGGCTGCACCTGGAGGCGATCTCCTCACAGTTGACCGGGTTGATCCACCGGAAAAGCGAAGGCAATCCTTTATATATGGAAGAACTGATCCGCACCCTGATCAGCCATGACCTGGTGGAAAAAAATCCAATCACCGGACAGCATACCCTGAAGCCTGTATCCGGAAAAATTCAGATCCCGGATACCCTGCGTGGGCTGGTTGCATCCAGTGTAGACAGACTGGATAGAGAGATCAAGGATGTGCTGAAAAAAGCCTCGGTCATCGGCAGAAGTTTTTTATACCGGCTGCTCAAAAGCATTGAAGACCGGAGTGATGTCCTGGATACCCACCTGTCTGTGCTGGTTAATGAAAATCTGATCAAGGAAAAAACAGCCGATCCTGAGCTTGCGTATTATTTTTATCATGATCTGATCAAGGATGCGGTGTATGAAACCATTCTGCTCAAAGAGCGTGAAGACCTGCACCGCAAGGTGGCGGAAGCCATTGAAATCCTGTTCACAGACCGGATTGAAAAGTTCTACAGCCTGCTGTCCTATCACTTTGCAAAAGCTTCAGAATGGAACAAGGCACGCAGATATTTTGCCCTGGCCGGAGACCAGGCCAGTAAAATAGCCGGGGATTCCGAGGCCCTGGCCCATTACAAAAAAGCGATCTCCGCCCATGAGGAGATTTTCGGTAACCAGCTCAATGATTTTGACAAAGCAGTGTACACACGCAAACTGGGGGAGATCTATTTTCGGCGGGGGGAGCATGACAAGGCCCTGGAGTCTTTTAAGAAAGCGTTCAGCCTGCTGGACATGGCATATCCTTTCACCCGGTGGCGGACACGGGCGGTTATTGTAAGGCAGATCTGCCGGCAATGTTTTCACAGGATACTGTACTTTTTGTTTAAAAACCGGGCAGGATCGGCCAAAATTGGTGATCATGAAAGGGAAGTCGGTAGAATATTTGAATCCATGGCATGGATAGATTATTTCATTAATCAGGAAAGACTGGCCCTGGATATCATATCCGTTCTGAACTTTGCTGAAAAAGTACAATACACCGGTAAAATGGTCCAGGCATACGCTGCGTTTGCCTTTTTACTGGATACGTTGGGGATGTCCGCCATTGCCGGATATTACCATGATTTGTCTGACCGGTTCAAAGGAACTGCCACAGATGACCATACCCTGGCATATGCCAGCCTGTGCAGGGCTGTGCATCTGGATTATACCGGGGAATGGGACCAGGCCCTGGTCCTTTATAAAAACGCGGCAGCCCTTTTTGAAAATATCGGGCACATTAAAAAATGGGGCAGTCCTGTTTCATTTATGGTTTTTATTTACAACCATCGCGGGGAGTTTGGAAAGAGCATGGCGTATGCCCGGGAACTGATCAAAATCGGCGTGGAATCAGGGGACCGGCAGTTGAAAGGCTGGGGACTGGGTGCCAAAGGGTTCTGCCAGACAAGAACCGGGGAGTTTGCAGAGGCGGTCCAGAACTTGAACCAGTCAAAAACCCTTTTGGAAGCCATTCCTGATTATTATGCACTGATTCCCGCATACACGGATCTTATGTCCTGTTATCTGCACCTGAAAGACTATGACAGGGCGTATACTGCAATACAGACCGCTGAAAAGCTTGTCTTTGAAAAACACCTGAAAGGATTTATTTTAAGCATTTTCTACAATGCTGTCTGCGAATTTTATTTGACGGTGGTTGAGAGATCCATTCAGATAGAAGTAAAAGTTACATTGCGAAAGACCAAAAAATATGCTGTGAGGTCCATGCGCCATGGCAGGCAATTCAAATGCGGGCTGCCAAAAGCCTGCAGGATGAGCGGACTGTTTTACAGTTTGGCTGGAAACCCCGGAAAAGCGGAACAGTTCTGGCGACAGGGAATTGAAGCTGCCCGGGGACTGGGGGCATTATTTGAAGAAGGGCTGATCTGTTTTGAGATGGGCAGATGGCTTGATGATATTGATCGTCTTAAAAGCGCTGGAAGTATCTTTGAAACAATCAATGCAAAGGCTGAGGTGTCGCGGGTGGATGCACAGATTGCGGTGGTGGAAAAAGGGCATCTCCCGATTGACCATGGAAACGCTTCCGGTGAATTTGAGCACGGCAATGATAATGCCGGCAGCGGTAAGGGTCAGGCCGAATGACCAGCGCATGAATCGGTAGATGCGTGAGGGTTACCGCCATGCTATGCTGGCTGGAGTTTTTCTAAAAATGGTATGAAACATCCACAAAAAACTGGCTGTCATTGTTAAATCTGCCGAGCCAAGTGTCATCATCTCCGTAAAACAGGTTGGCGCCGATGACAATGTCCAGGTTGGGGACCCAGGTGTGCTTGATGGAGGGAGACAGGTACCAGGAATTGTCATTCAGGATGACGGAATAGTTCAGCCGTCCTTCCAACCAATGGGAAAACAGGTCCCGGCTGATTTCTCCGAGAATGGAATAGGTGTCTTTTTCAAAATACAGGATATCCGGGGTATAGTCAAAGATGTGCCGGTGAAGGAACTGCAGGTTCAGGTAAATATTCGACCGGGTGGTGTAGTCGGCCCCGATGATATAGGAAAAGGTATGGTTGGCCACAGAGGTGAGAGATGATGTCAGAAACGATTCCTTTTCATACCAGGCAGCCTCGCCCCGGATACCGAACCCGGACAGGGTGGTTTCAAATTCAAGACCCAGGATGTCTGTTCGCAGGTATGTCACCTCGATGTTTTCATCGGTGAACACGGCGGTCTGCAGGCCGGATGCAAGGCCCTGTTCTGAAAAGCTGCCGTCCACATGGATGTTTTTGACAGGAAAGCTAGTAAAATAGGGGAGATCTTCGGTGGTGTGGTGCCAGGATGTTCCGATATCCCAGTTGCTGACGGTGGTGGTCAGGCGAAGGGCGAATTCGGTTTCATTGGACGGGTCGGTTTCATTGACCTGCAGATTGTTGATATAGTTTTTAACGGTATCGGGCACCGGGGCTTTTTGCAGCCGGTTTTTCAGGTGGGGGAACACCGCCCAGTCCGATGCAAAATAATCAATTTCAGATGGTTCAAAAAAAGGGATGAAAACACCTTCCAGTGCAAATCCGTCAAACAGCAGTTTCAGGTTGGCCATCCACACCGGCTGTTTGGTTTCTTCATAATCCGGGATCATGAACTCCCTGAAATCCCGGGGATTAATGGAGTCCACCGGACTTACCTGGTCGGTTTTCCCCCACCGGATGATCTGTCTGCCCACAGACAGGTCCACGCGGCTGTCCGCATACATGAAAGCTGCTTCATGCAGTTCAAGGTCATAGTCATCGGTCTGGTTGTCGTCGCCAAAGTACAGGTAATCGGATAAAACCGATAC
>JAABSS010000025.1 GCA_011390235.1 Desulfotignum sp. | reverse complement strand
CAGGTGGTATCCCACCTGGTCCACAGCGCCGGCAGGGCCCGCCATGGCTGCACCCTGGTCATCGATCTCAATGATCCGCCCCTGCGGCTGTCCGGCCATGTTCTGGACCCGCCCCTGAGTCTTGTGGAACCCCAGAACATAGATCTTGTCTGTTCTCTGCTGAAAATAGACGGGGCTGTCCATTTGACGGCTGATAGCGCCATTCACGGGTTTGCCTGCCTGCTGGACGGGCGGACCATCAACTGGGAGAACATGGCAAGAGGCGCCAGATATAATTCTGCTTTGCGGTTTTCAGCTGCCAATGCCAAAATCATTGTGGTGGTGGTGTCTGCGGACCGGCCCGTATCCATAATTTTTAACGGTATTGAAATCAGTGCATTCTGCAACTGGAGACCGGTGAGCCAGCATACACCGGAACCTGTAAGACTGGATAAACATTTAAACGGAGAATAGCTATGAGCCACGACCATAATCACGATCACGGCAGCAGCCACAACCACAGCCATGCGCATGACCACACCCATGAACCTGGCCATACCCATCCCCATGGACATGAACACACCCATGAACCTGGACACACCCATCCGCACGAACACACCCATGCGCATGAGCACACACAGGGGAAAGGCCATGGAGATGGTCAAGAAATGTCTATGGAGGAAAAACTGGCTGTTCTGCTCTCCCATTGGGTGGACCACAATGACAGCCATAAGGACAATTTTTTTTCCTGGGCAAAAAAAGCGGAAGATGCCGGGCTGAAAGAGATTGCAGTCCATTTGCAACAGGCAGGGGCGTTGTCTGAAAAAGTGACCCTGGCGTTAAAACAGGCCGAAAAAGTGCTCAATGGATAAGCATATTTTTCACCTGGCAGGCCAGCGGTTGATGCTGGGATTTGAAGGTACCGGCCTTACCCCGGATTTAAAGGAAATTATTGAAAAATACCAGGCCGGGGGCATAATTTTGTTCCGGTACAATATCCAGTCCCCAAAACAGGTGAAACAGCTGTGCAATGATGCCCAGGCCTTTGCAAAAGCCTGCGGCCAACCGCCCCTGTTCATTGCAGTGGACCAGGAAGGCGGAAAGGTTTCCAGGCTTCCGGAACCGTTTACCCGGTTTGCAGGCAGCCCGTATATCAAATCCCGGGCAGAAGCTGAGAACTTTGCGCGCATTACCGCAGAAGAACTTAAGGATGCCGGGATCAATATGAACCTGGCACCGGTGATGGATGTGGTGCACGGGCAAACAGAGTCCATCATGCAGGACCGGGCCTTTGCCGGAGATGCCCGTACTGTGGCGGATCTGGGAACCACGGTCATAAAGACCCTGCAGAAAAAGGGCATCATGGCGGTTGCCAAGCATTTTCCCGGTATCGGCAGAACCGTGCTGGATTCCCACCACCAGCTGCCGGTCCTGGATGCAGATCTTTCCACCTTGGAAGCATCGGATCTGGTGCCTTTTGAAGCAGCTGTGCACGCGGATGTCACAGGGCTGATGCTGTCTCATATCGTGTATCCCCGGCTGGATGCCCTGTGGCAGGCCAGCCTGTCCGTGGCCATTGCCCGGGATCTGGTAAGAAATGTCCTGGGGTTCCAGGGACTGGTGCTCACCGATGATCTGGACATGAAGGCCATTGCCCAGGATATTGCAACCTGCATGGCACAGGTGCTGGCCGCAGATATCGATCTTGCCCTGATCTGCCATAAAGGGCCAAGCATTGAAAATGCGTTTCAGGCCCTGGCGGGGCTGCTGGAATCAGACACAGCACTGCAGGCCGGAGCAGAGGTCTGTCTGGAAAGAATATACCGGTATAAGCAAAAATATCTGGGCTGGCAATCGTCCTGAGAATGTCACGCCTGGCGCAATGTCCTGGAAAAAAATGTCATCATTCAGGCTGCTGGTGCAAGATCCTGGAAAAAACATCATCCTCCAGGCTGCAGGTGCAGCCGTCCCGGATCATGACAGCTCCCCGTGCCGCCACCATGGCGGCATTGTCGCCGCAAAGAGACAAGGGCGGTGCAATGACCTGGATGTTTTTTCGGGCAGCACGCCGGGTCAGGGTGGCCACAAAGGTCTGGTTGGCTGAAACACCGCCGGAAACGCCAATCTGGCGGCAGGACCTGTACCTGGCCGCCCGCAGCAGTTTCTCACAGAGCACGTCGATCACCGCTGCCTGAAAAGCGGCTGCCACCCTGGCCTTGTCTGCCGAACTTTTTACAGGATTTTCGTGGATATACCGGCCCACGGCTGATTTAAGACCGGAAAAACTGAAATCAAAACTGTCTTTTTCCAGAAGAGACCTGGGAAAGCGAATCTGGCCGGGATCATGAGTTTTGGCCATCTGCTCAATCACAGGCCCCCCCGGATACCCCAGGTCCAGCATTTTGGATACCTTGTCAAAGGCTTCTCCTGCAGCATCATCCCTGGTCTGGCCCATGAGTTCAAACCGGTTGTCGGCTGAGACATGGTAGATATTGGTATGGCCGCCCGATACCACAAGGGCGGTAAAGGGAAATTGCAGATCCGGGTCTGCCAGAAACAGGGAATGGATGTGGGCTTCCAGATGATTGACCCCGGCCAGGGGCAGCCCCCGGCCCCAGGCAAAGGCTTTGGCAAAGCAGAATCCCACCAGCAGGGCACCGATGAGTCCCGGGCCCCGGGTAGCGGCCACCCCTTGGATATCGCCCATCGAAATGCCTGCCCGGGATACGGCTTTTTCCACCACCGGGGTAATGGCTTCCACGTGCATGCGGGATGCCAGTTCCGGTACCACACCGCCGTATCGGCTGTGGACTTCCACCTGGGAGGCGATTACCGAGGACAGGATCCGGTTGTTTTTGTCAACGACCGCTGCTGCAGTTTCATCACAGGAAGATTCAATGCCAAGAACGATCATTGGCGATCAGATCCACTGGATCTTTTTTTCATTGTCTTTTCTGGCGGTGATTTCACCAATGACATAGGCTTTTTCTTCCATGGCTGCCAGGCGGTCCATCACTTCCTGTGCAGATTTTTCCGGCACCACCACCACCATGCCTATGCCGTTGTTGAATGTTCTTTGCATTTCCGTCTCCGCCACATTGCCCAGATTCTGGAGCAGTCTGAAGATGGGGGAGGGTTCCCAGGCATTTTTGTGGATGACGGCTGTGCATGCATCAGGAATAACCCGGATAATATTTTCATTGATGCCGCCGCCGGTAATATGGGCAAGCCCATGGATGGGCAGATCCCGCAGCAGGCTCATTATGGTGGAGACATAAATGGTGGTGGGACGCAGCAGCTCTTCACCAAGGGTGGTCCCAAGTTCCGGTATCCTGGTGGCCACATCATATTTGCAGTGGTCAAAAAATATTTTCCTTACCAGGGAAAACCCGTTGGAATGAATGCCGCTGGAGGCAAGACCTATGAGCTTATGCCCCGGCCTGACATAGGAACCGTCAATGATTTTGGTGTTGTCCACAATACCCACGGCAAACCCGGAGAGATCATATTCTCCTGTCTGGTAAATGCCGGGCATTTCTGCGGTTTCACCACCGATAAGGGCACATCCGGCCTGGGTGCATCCATTGGCAATGCCCTGGATGATCTGTTCAGCCACCCTGGTTTCCAGTTTGCCCATGGCCAGGTAGTCCAGAAAGAAAAGCGGCTTTGCCCCCTGGACAATGATATCATTGACACACATGGCCACCAGATCAATGCCGATGGTGTCATGCTGATCCATTTGGAACGCAATTTTTAATTTGGTGCCCACTCCGTCCGTGGCACTGACCAGCACCGGATTTGAAATATTGGACAGGTTAAGAGAAAAAAGACCGCCAAAACCGCCGATCTCTCCCATGACACCGGATCTTGGGGTTGATTTGGCAATATCTTTGATTCTGTCGACCAATTGGTTGGCCTTGTCGATATCAACACCGGAATCAGCATAAGTCAGTGAATCATTCATGGAAATCACCTTGTGTGTGGATGGTTGGATCCTTATAAAAGCCTGACAATGATAAACATATGGGGGTTAAAAGTCAAAAGATTTTTGACACAGGCGCCTTTATATTGTATCTATCATAATTTTAACACAGATCAATTTTCGGAGAGAAGAAAAGCCATGAAAACAATCCACATCGGTATTCTGGGGTTTGGTGTTGTGGGTACAGGGGTGGCAGCGCTGCTGACCCGGAAAAAGCGGTTGCTGGAATCCAGAACCGGTGCCCGTTTAAACCTGAAAACCATTGCTGATATTGATACACAAACCAACCGCGGAATAGATCTTGGCAGCACAGCCCTGGTATCTGATGCCATGACCGTGCTGACGGATCCGGATATTGATATTATTGTGGAACTTATCGGCGGAGAAACCGTGGCCAGAAAATTTATTTGCCATGCCCTGGAAAACAAAAAACATGTGGTAACCGCCAACAAGGCATTGCTGGCAGGATGGGGCAACGACCTGGTGAAAACCGCCCGGAAAAACCAGGTGGATCTGGCGTTTGAGGCCAGTTGCGGGGGATGCATGCCCATTATCAAAACCCTGCGGGAATCTCTGGTTGCCAATGATATCACATCCATGTCCGCTATTTTGAACGGGACCTGTAACTATATCCTCACCAAAATTTCCCGGGAGGGGTGTTCTTTTGAAGATGCCCTGAAAAAAGCCCAGGAACTGGGTTTTGCTGAAGCAGAACCGTCTCTGGACATTGACGGCCATGACACCGCCCATAAACTGGCCATCCTCAATGCCCTGTCCCATGGGATGGAAATTAATCTTAAGGATATCCATGTGGAGGGCATCCGGCACATCACTCCCACGGATATTGCATTTGCAAAATCTTTTGGTTACACCATAAAGCTGCTGGCCATCGGTAAAATTCACGGGAACCATGTGGAGGCCCGGGTGCATCCCACCATGATTGACAATAACAATCCTTTGTCCCATGTGGAGCATTCCATGAATGCCATTGCCATTGATGCGGATGCCACCGGCAGGACCATGCTCTACGGCCACGGGGCCGGCATGATGCCCACAGCATCGGCCGTGCTCAGTGATATTGCCGATATTGCCAGAAATATTATTTCCGGAACCAAACGCCGGGTTCCCATCCTGGGATATCCGGAAGACAATATCCGGCAGATTCCTGTTCTGTCCATGAAAGAATTGATGACCCGGTATTATCTGCGGTTCGAGGCCCAGGACCATCCCGGGGTTTTATCCAGAATTTCCGGCATTCTGGGGGAAAACCAGATCAGCATCAAATCCGTGCACCAGAAAGGGCGCAAAACCAACGGCAACGTACCGGTGGTCATGATCACCCATACAGCCAGAGAAGAATGGGTACAGACCGCACTTTCCCGGATATCGGCAACAGACTGCGTGGTGGGGGATCCCATGGTGATCCGCATCGAAGAGGAGGTGGCCTGATGGATATGCTTGTGGCAGACCTGGAAGGGGTGTTTCTTCCGGAGATCTGGATCAATGTGGCCCTGAAGACCGGCATAGAGGAATTGAAACTCACCACCAGAGATATCAGTGATTATAATGTGCTGATGACCAGACGTCTGGCCCTTCTGAAAGAGCATAACCTCAGGATCCAGGATATCCAGGCGGTAATCGCCACCCTGGAGCCTCTTCCCGGCGCCAGAGAAACTTTGGACTGGATACGCTCCCGCTTCCAGATCATCATATTGTCAGATACGTTTGAGGAATTTGCAAAACCACTGATGGCCAGTCTGGGATTTCCCACCCTTTTGTGTCACAGCCTGACCATCGATGCCCAGGGCAATATCACAGATTACAACCTGCGCATTGACAACCAGAAGCAAAAAGCTGTGGAAGCGTTTAAAGGCCTGCATTACCAGGTGACTGCATTTGGTGATTCATACAATGATATTGACATGATCCAGGCCGCCCACCAGGGATTTTTCTTTACACCCCCTGCCTCCGTGGTTACCGATTTTCCGGACATCCCTGTTACCCGGAACTATGACGAACTCAAAGCCATGATAGAATCACTGCTTCAATAAGATTATGGGGGGGGCGCCCAATAAAAAAATAATAAAAGGCTTGACCTTTATACATTTTTACCCTATATTGATCGAATTGATGCGGGGTGGAGCAGTCTGGTAGCTCGTCGGGCTCATAACCCGAAGGTCGTTGGTTCAAATCCTTCCCCCGCTACCAAAAAGAAACTAAGGGGTTCAGCGTTCGGCGCTGCCCCTTTTTGTGATTTTTGGAAATGGCTGTCTCACACACTGTTTTTCACACCCGATCAACTTTCCAAACAGGGATCCATCCTGGGTCCGGTATCCAGACACAGAAAATTTTTTGACTGCCTGCTATGTTTGGCTCTGATTGGTTAATTAAAAAGGGTTGCAGGTATCACAGTTAAACAGTACTTCCCTTCGTATTACCCCTCAGGCCGGAGCATAGTGTCGGTCAGCCGGTAAAACCCTTTAAAATTTTCCAGCCAGTAAGCGTAAAATACAATGTTGTCACTGTTGAATGAAGTGACCTGCCGGCGTTTTTCAGAGGCATAAATGAGAAAAAGCCGGCCTGTTTCTTTTTCAATATTATAGATCATGGCGGCAAGATTGTTGTCCAGCACCATGAGATCGCCATTTTTTAACTGGTTTTCCTCCACTTTTTCGGTATGCTGCAGCAGATTTTTCATGGGCAGGTATCCATAATATTTTAATCCTGCAGCCTGTGCCGCCTGGGAGTAAATGGCATAAAAGAGATAAGAATTGTCAGTGGCTTTTGTGGTGAGCGGATTGCCTCCGTATTCATAGGGGATACCAATGAGCTGCCGGGCAACAAAGGGTATGTTCTGCCTGAAAACTTCCCGGGCTGAACCGGCCATCTCCCCTTCCGGTCTGTCGGTAAGGTTGTCTTTTTCATACGGAACCCCCCATGCAAAGACTGTATTAAAAAAGAA
>JAABSS010000037.1 GCA_011390235.1 Desulfotignum sp. | reverse complement strand
ACGTGATCAAGGACATCATCAACGAGATTGCCCCCAAGGCAGTGAATGTGGCGTCCCCCTATTTTATCGGCCACATGACCTCGGCCATACCTTTTTTCATGGTGCATCTCAAAGCCATTGCCGCTGCGCTGAATCAGAACCTGATCAAGCTGGAAACCTCCAAGGTATTGTCCGTGCTGGAAAAACAGGTGCTGGCAAAGATGCACCGGATGATCTACAACAAACCGCCAGAATTTTATGACTTGCATGTCCAGAATGTGGATACCTCTTTGGGCCTGTTCACCAACGGCGGCACCTCAGCCAACATAACGGCCCTGTGGGTTGCCAGAAACCTGTGTCTGCCCCCCACAGCACATTTTTCGGGTGTTGAAAAGGACGGCATGGCTGCAGCCATGAAAGCCCATGATCTGGAACGGCTGGTGGTGCTGGTGTCGGAACGGGGACATTTTTCTTTGAAAAAAGCCGGCGGTATACTGGGCATTGGAAACCGCAACATCATTGCAGTGGATGTGGATGAAAACCACCAGATGGACATGGCAAAGCTGACCCGGCTGGTCGAAAAAATTTCACAGGATAAAAAAACACAGATTGCTGCCATAGTGGGTATTGCCGGTGCCACGGAAACCGGCAGCATTGATCCTTTGCCCCGGATGGCGGCCCTGTGCAAAAAACACCGGATTCATTTCCATGTGGATGCTGCCTGGGGCGGTCCGGTACTGCTGTCGGAAACATACAGCAGCCTGCTGGCCGGGATACAGGCGGCTGATTCCGTGACCATTGACTGCCACAAGCAGTTTTACATGCCCATGAGTGCCGGCATGGTCTATTTCAAAGACCCGAAAGCCCTGGACCAGATCGCATACCATGCCGGATACGTAAACCGCAAAGGGTCGGTGGACCTGGGCATCAAAACCCTGGAAGGATCACGGGAGGCAAGCTCCCTGATCCTGGACAGTGCCCTGAAAATCATGGGATCCCGGGGATATGGCCTGATGATCGATCACGGCATTGAAACCACCAGGCTGTTTGCACAGAAAATAAGGGCACGGGCCCTGTTTCAGCTGGTTACAGACCCTGTGCTCAACATTCTCACCTACCGGGCCGTACCTGCACACCTGCGGCAGCATTTGGATACTGACCCGCC
Organism: Desulfotignum sp.; assembly: GCA_011390235.1. The sequence continues at coordinate 14,877 of JAABSS010000037.1, read as the reverse complement.
CCCATCCCGGCGGCAGCACCTGGATGCCTGCCTGGATGAAATCAACACACATCTCCAGCGGATTCAGCGGGAGGCCGGCAAAAGCTTTGTGTCCAGAACCTGTTTGAAAATCCGCCCTGGTGACAGCCACACGGCAGTGGTGCTGCGGTCAGTCATCATGAACCCTTACACCACCGGTAAAATCCTTGACCAGATCCTGGATGAACAAGAAGCCATACTGCAGACACTGGATATTTCAGACCAGGGTCTGCAAAAAAAATGACCTGACGTACAGGCCGGGGCGGTCCCGCATCCTTGAAAACGCGGAACCGCCATCCTATAAACAGTACCAACATCCTATAAAATGGATTTCATGGCCCCCATATAAGTTCGCAGCTTTTTGCCCACTTTTTCCACGGACGTGGTACTGGCAGCTTCGTTAACCTGTATCAAACGGATATTGTCCACCCCTGTATCTTTGAGATCAAGGCCTTTGCCGATAACATCCACATCGATGGTTTCCATAAATTTTTCCAGCAAAGGCACAGCTGCATGGGAAAACAGATAGCACCCGTATTCCGCGGTATCGGAAATCACCACGTTCATTTCATACAGCTTTTTGCGGGCGATTAGGTTGGCGATAAGCGGTACTTCGTGCAATGATTCGTAATAGGCGGAATCTGCAACAATACCCGCAGACACCATGGTATCATAGGCCAGTTCCACCCCGGCCTTGACCATGGCCACCATGAGAATACCATGGTCAAAGTACGCCTGTTCCGGGATGTCCGCCTGCTGGGACACTGCTTTTTCAAAAGGGGTTTCAGCTGTCTGGGCCCGCCATTTAAGCAGGTCGGCATCATCATTGGCCCAGTCTGCCATCATGGTTTTGGAAAAATTTCCGGACATGATGTCATCCATGTGCCGGTTGAACAGCGGGGTCAGGATCTGTTTCAACTGCTCGCTCAGGTCATGGGCCAAGATTTTGGCAGGATTGGACAACCGGTCCATCATGTTGGTGATACCCCCGTGCTTCAACGCCTCGGTGATGATCTCCCAGCCGTACTGCACCAGTTTTGAGGCATATCCTTCATCCATGCCTTTTTCCATCATTTTGTCATAACACAGCAAAGAGCCCGCCTGGAGCATACCGCACAGGATGGTCTGTTCCCCCATGAGATCGGATTTTACCTCTGCCACAAACGAGGATTCCAGGACCCCCGCCCGGTGTCCCCCGGTGGCGGCAGCATAGGCCTTGGCCAGTTCCAGCCCTTCTCCTCTCGGATCGTTTTCCCGGTGCACGGCAATAAGGGTGGGCACCCCGAATCCCCTTTTGTACTCTTCTCTGACTTCGGTACCCGGAGATTTGGGGGCCACCATGATCACGGTGAGATCTTCTCTGATTTTCATGCCCTCTTCCACAATATTGAACCCGTGGGAATAGGACAGGCAGGCATCTTTTTTCATCAGGGGCATGACGGCTTTGACAACCGGGGTATGCTGTTTGTCAGGGGTCAGATTTATCACCAGATCAGCGGACGGCAGCAGGTTTTCATAGGTATCCACAACAAATCCGTGTTCTGTGGCATTTTTCCATGACTGCCGTTTTTCTTTGATGGCCGCATCCCGCAACGCATAGGAAACATCCAGTCCGCTGTCCCGCAGATTAAGGCCCTGGTGAAGCCCCTGGGCACCGCACCCAACAATTACAATTTTCTTGCCTTTCAGGGCATCAACCCCTGAGAATTCGCCGGTGTCCATGAAACGGCACCGGGACAGTTCCGCCAGTTGCAGCCGCAAAGGCAGTGTATTAAAATAGTTCTCACCCATTGTATATCTCCTTGATGTAAAACTGTTTGTATTTATAATTTTAAGCAGGTTATTGTGGATTATTTTTTGCCTTACGTCAAATAAATCATTTGCTGTCAAACAGATCCAGTTGTTTTCCCAGAGTTCCTTTTTTGACAGACTCAGTTTTCGGGCCGCCGGTAACTTTGGAAGGACTGGTGACTCTGGCAGGATCAGCACCCGTCTTCTGGGATTTTTCCAATTCTTCAGGTACTTCCGAATAATCAATTTGAAAACGGGTATGTGAAAGTTTTTTCAAGGACAGGGGACGGTTCAGCAGCAAGGCCTTTTCCTGGCTGGTGACCACCGGAAAACCGTAATGCATATTTGTATGCTTGACCACTTTTTTATTTTCCAGCCGGTGGCTGATAAACTCACGGTGATGGTCCAGCCGCTGGGTGATGAGTGCATTTGAAAAATCAACAATAGCATCAGCCCGTAACGCAATGGCAGGCGCAAAACCCGTCTCAAGTTCAAACCCCGCACTGTTCCTGCCGGCTGCCATTGCTGCCAGAGCAGTTGTGCCGATTCCCATGAACGGATCCAGTACAGTATCGCCTTTAAGGGAATACATGCAGATCAGGCGATAAGGAAGCTCAAAGGGAAAAGCACCGCTTCTTTGTCTCAGTGCTTTGTCCGTCATTCCCTGGCGTGTCCCTTTCAGATCCATCCATATGTCGGAAAACCACTGGTTTCTTTCTTCCCAGAAAAAAGCACTTTCATGCCGTTTTTTCTTATCCTCAGGGGTTTTAAACACCCGTTTTCCACCTTTTCTGACAACCAGAATATATTCATGTTCCAGTGTAACATAGGCCCCTGCCGGCAGCATGCCGGATCCCATGAATTTGTTGGGTGCATTGGTCTGTTTGCGCCACAGCACCGCCGGAAGTGAGGTAAACCCAAGCGCCAGCAGGCAGGACATGATCCTGGCATGGTTGGGATACAGCATGAAGTGGCTGTCAAGGGTACGGACGGCATCACCGATATTGATGCAGGCAAAGCCCCCTGGCTTCAGCACCCTGTAAATGCCGTGCCATACCCGGTCAAGCTGGCGATGCATAATGTCAAAGGCATCCATACCTTTGCCTTTTGCCAGGGTTTTTTCCACAGCCGGTGCCATTGCAGTGAATACCTGGTCCCACATCTCGATCATGGGATAAGGAGGGGACGTTACCACAAGGTCAATGCTGTCTTCTGCAAGATCAGCCGTATTCCTGGAATCTTCAAATATAAGATGGTGTTTTGTCTGCATAAACATGCCTTTATTATCAACTCCTGATGACCGGAAAGGAGGGAATCTGTTTTACCGGGATCTTTACCGATCAGGGCAATGAATGTTATTGGGTGAGGCGCAAATTGGACATATCAAATGTCTCCACTTTGTTCTGGCCCAGGGTCATCTGCCGGATCCGGGCGGATTTCACCCGTGCCCGGTCCACATTTTCTTTGGGAATCTTATGGGCACGGTACCACTGGTCCGGGTTTCCGATAAACGCCAGCAGAATATTCACAGCTTCTTCGGCTGTGCTGCATGACTGGATCAACCTGGGGGTAAAGGCAGGGCCGTATTTTTTGGCTGCAATTTTCCGGGTCTGTTTCTGGACATGTTCCCACAGATTGTCCGGGTCCAGAAGAATAATGGGTGCCAGGGCATTTTCATGCAGCTTCATGGAGGTGATGGTGATCGCCAGCTCCTCGGCACTGCCATACCCCCCGGTATTGACCACAGGCAGATTGCTCAGTTTCTGGAGGTGGTCCTGCCGGGCCAGGCGCAGCCCTTCATTGTATTTGATCAGCCCGTCACAGGTGGTCAAAGATGCCTGGTGCTCTCCTTCCAGGTCAATGGCGATCCCCACACTCATGATATTATGCTGCCGTGCCAGGTCATTGGCTTCTTTCATGAGCCCGGGCCCCCCGCCGTGAACAATACCCATTTCATACCCCAGCCGCAGGGCCAGTTTGTTGATCAAATCAATGGTCAGCCGGTTGTCCGCCTCGCTGGTGTGGGATCCGTAAAACGCAAACCAGTAACGGACACGGTCAAAGCGTTCCTTGTCATCAGGTTCCATGAAACACCCATGGTAGAAACTGTAAAGTTTGTCTGTGGCTGAATCATAGCGCAGAAATTCGCACCCGGAATAGTCTGAATGGGTGAGCGAGATCATTTTTTTGACATAATCGTCTGCAAAGGAGGGGTTGTTCATTTGAATGAGAAAGGTCCGCAGCCCGCTTGTTTTCAACGCACCCACCACCTCGAGGTCGGGAAAATCCCTGCCGATAAATACCCGGGAGTTCACCCCGCCCAGGGCTGACAATTTTTCCAGGGTGTTTTTGAATTTTCCATTGCCCTGTTCCATTGCCGGTGGGAGGTTTTTTCTGAAAGTGGACTCCAGAATGGCGTTGCGGATAATCTCCAGCTGGGCCTGGCCAAAAGGGTCCAGGGCTTTGGGAATGGGAATGCAATTGGCCTTGTTCAGGATCAGGCCCAGCGAATCTTCATCCATGGCGGAAAACAGATTGGCGATTTCCGCATTGGTGAGAAGATCACTCAGGCGGTATCCGTGTTTGACCTTGGTTTTTTCCAGGGGCACGGTCAGGGGATTTCTGGCCCGGTAAAAACGGATCTTCACCCGGATATGTTTCAGGGCAACCGGCTCCCCACCAAAATGGAACAGTTCCACCTGGCGGTCCCTGAATGTTCTGAAAGGATCCAGCACCCGGGCGGGCAGATGTTCAATTCCGGCATTATCCGGATCTGTCTGCACATCAATAATTCCATAGATATCGCCAAGAGAAATCTTGACGGCCCCCACAAACAGATCCCCGGGCTTCAGCCAGGTGCTGTCGATATCAAAAGACATGCGCGAGCGGATGGCATTCAAGGCGCTGCGTCCTTTTTTGATAACCGCGTTGATGCTGGATGTGTTCATGGCATAGGGTTCAAAACAATATTGGTAGGGCTCCAGTTCCATGGCAACATAATCACATACCTGGCCGGTGGCTGGATCTGTTTCCTGGCGGATATCAAATCCTTCATAATACCCTTTTCCGGTTCTTCTGCCCACAAACAGCCGCTTATGCAGGTAATGGCGGACATCTCTGATCCGCAGTTCCGGGTCCATAACCACCAGGCGCCCGATTTCATCGCCTTTTTTAAACAGATCCAGGGCGTTTCCCAGCAGGGGATTCAGATTCTGGAGCTGCGCTTCCACAAAAATATCAGATCCTTCAATCACAGGCGGGCTGCTATTTTCTGCCAGATCTGTTTTAATACCTATCTGCGCATTACCGCTTCTGCCGCTGAAAACAAACGGTTTTTTTTCACGGATGGCAGAACAGATATAATCAGACACCAAGGGGAAATGAAACCGGGATGCAAGGATACCATTGTCTTCTTTCTGGTCATGAAGTTCCGCAATATAGCCGTCCGGACTGATAATCTGAAATATCTGCATACATTCTCCTTACTCTTTTTGTTCATATTCCCGGATATCTTGTAATTTTCTGAATCTGTGCATACAAAGGCGCCAAGGCCGGATACATTTTCCGGTAAATTTGTGTGTACATCTGACGGTACAGCACTGCATTGGCCGGATCCGGCGTAAACACGGTTTTCACCTGGATCATGTGTCCGGCGGCAGCTGCAATATCCGGGTAGATGCCCATTCCTTTGGCCGTGATAATGGCAGCTCCCAGACCGCTTGTTTCATGGGTCCGGCCCCGGATCATGGGCAGGTTGCATATGTCTGCCGCAATCTGGCAGATCCGGTCACTCTGGGATGCCCCGCCGGACACCACAGCCTTTTGCACCCTGACCCTGGATTTTTTTTCAATTTTCTGCATGCCGTCCAGCAGGGCAAATCCCAGACCTTCGATAACGGCCCGGTACACATGGTCCCTGGTATGTGCATCTCCGAATCCGATCATGGCACCTTTGGCTTTTGGATAATCCAGGCCCGGACCCCAATAGGGCTGGACCATGAGGCCCATGGCACCGGGGGACGTCTGCTTCAGGCACCTGTCCAGGATCTGCTCAGCAGGGACACCCAATGCTTGTGCTTCTGCCACCTCTTTATGGGCAAACTGGTCCTTGAACCAGGAGATCATCCAGAATCCCCGGAAAATTTCCACCTCAGGATTGTAATACCCCGGCATGGGCGCGGGATACGGCGGCATCAGGGGCAGGGTTTCAAAATACCTGTCCGAGGCTGTCTGCACTGTGGCAGTGGTACCGAAACTCAGACTCACCTTGTGCCGGTCCATGACCCCTGCCCCCAGGGTTTCACATCCCTTATCCGAACCGCAGGCAATCACAGGGGTGCCCGCAGCAATGCCTGTGGCATCGGATGCCGACCGGGAAACCGTGCCGATGATCTCCCCTGCCGGGACCAGACGGGGCAATTTTTTTTCAGGCACAGGAAACAACGCCTTTGCCAGGCTGAAGGGACTTTTTGCCCAGCATTGTCTTTTGTAGTCAAAGGGCAGATGCCCGATCTGGCAGGCCAGGGCATCTGCGAACTCTCCGGTGAGACGATGGTGCAGAAAACCGGACACCTGGACATATTTGTGGGTGTTTTTCCAGATATCACCCTGGTGCTGCATGATCCAGTTGCACTTTCCCTGTGCCTGGATATCTTTCAATTTTTGCCCCAGCACAGGAATGAAAAACCCGAACCCCATAATGCCGGTGCCATTGGATGCCGGATCTGCCCGGCGCTGGTCCAACCAGGTGATAGCCGGCCTGAGGATTCGGCCCTGCTTATCCAGATTCACCAGGGTGTTGCGCAGGGTGGTCACCCCGACTCCGGCGATATTTTCAAACACCTGCGGCACATTCTGTTTCAGCTCCCTGCACGCTTCCCCCAGGCTGTTCCAGTAAATTTCCGGGTCCTGCTCTGCCCGGCCGGGCACAGGACTTACATAGGGGGAATACGATTTTTTTACCCTGGCCAGCAAATCACCCCGGGCGGAAAAAATCATGGCCCGCAGGCTCTGGGTGCCGCAATCAATGGCCAGAATATGACGGTCTGTCATCAGGGGTCCTTTATTTAGGGTCACTTCCTGCTGATACACAAAATGCGCATATGTTAAAGCAGATCACCGGGTTTTATTCAAGACCAAAAAAATATTGCAGCTGCCTGCTTTTAACAACCGGCATAGTAGCAAGCTAAGCAATATAAGCAATATAAATTTGAACCCGGAGACAACCTCTTGGTGAACATGAAAAATGTTCTTTAAAAAACACAAACCAGATGATAAGATGCCGGGCTTGTGAATACATTACCTTCAGGGAGTTGAAAATGGGCACGGAAATTAAAATCAGGGGATATCACACAGACCTGTACCAGCATGTCAACAATGCCCGGTATCTTGAATTTCTTGAAGAAGGCAGGTGGCAGCTGCTCGAAGACCACCTGGATCTTGATGCATTCATGGGGGGCGGATTTTCATTTTTTGTGGTCAACATCAATATTTCCTACCGCAGCCCGGCCCGGGTGGGAGACACCGTGCTTGTAAGGTCTGGCCTAAAAAAAATCGGCAACAAAAGTGCTGTTTTCCAGCAGCAGATTGTAAACAAATTCACAGGCGCGGTGTGCATTGATGCGGATATAACCTTTGTCATCGCCGACACCAGCGGCAGGCCCCTGAAACTCGAAAGAGAACTCAAGGAAAAACTATTGCAGATTCCTTTGTTTGAAGGCTGATCTCACACTTTCTCCGGCAGGCATGGGAGAATCCCCCGCATCTGTATAAAAAAATATTACAGAATTTGGGTCAGGACAACGGAAATATTATCTTTTCCTCCTCTGTCATTGGCTTCCTGAATAAGGCTGTCAACCTTCTCTCTGATTCCTTTCTCAGAGAGAAGATGGGTTTTAATCATATCATCATCCACCATGTCGGTCAGACCATCCGAACACAGCAGAAAGATATCTCCCGGATAAACATGGCCCCTGAGGACGTCCAGTGCCGGATTTTTCTGTATTCCCACGGCCCGGAGAATAACGTTTTTGAATGAATGATGATCTGCTTCTTCCCGGGTGATCAACCCTTGATCAAGCTGCTGTTTCACAAGGGTATGATCTGCGGTCAGCAGCTTGAACTGCCCGTCCCGAAACCGGTAGGTCCGGCTGTCACCGATATGCCCCAATATGAAACGATCGTCTGTCAGCACCAGCATTTCAGCGGTGCATCCCATCCCTTCACATCCTGGATGGGTGCCGGCATAGGTGAAGATGGTTTCATTGGCATTCAAAAAAACCTCCTGAAGAATCTGATACCGGATCTCTTCCTGATACGAGGCTCCGGAAAAAGCGGTTTCAGCGGCACGGGCAAACAGCTGACTGGCAATGTCGCCGGCTGCGGTACCTCCGATACCATCCGCTACAAGACAGAATCCCCGGTCTTCATCCACCAGTATGGTGTCTTCATTTTTTTGTCTGCGGCGCCCCGGGTCGGTTTTACCATAAATAGCAAATCGGTTCATTTATCTGAATCGCTCCGTCATGAAATCCGCCAGATTTGATTCGTCATAGGAGATGTTCAACCGCTTTTTCAATTCAGCCAAATCATCATATATCTGCCTGCCGGATGAATAGCGCTGTAACTTGTCTTTTTCCAGGCACTTCATCACAATATCACTGAGTGCCGGGGGAATGTCGGTCCGAACTTCAATAACAGGCTGAATAACCCGTTTGGGCAGGGTACTCAATGCTTCCAGTTCGTTGTTGAAGCTATACAGCCGCCTGCCGGACAGGATCTCATAAAAAATGATTCCCAGGGCGTAAAGGTCTGCCTGATGGTCTATCTCTTTTCCCAGGGCCTGTTCCGGTGACAGATAGGCCAGTTTTCCCTTGATGACCCCTGCCCTGGTAAAGCTGGGTTCTGATCTGGCCTTGGAAATGCCGAAGTCACTGATCTTCACCTCTCCTTTAAAGGAAATCAGCATGTTCTGTGGACTGATGTCCCTGTGAATGATATTCAGCGGTTCACCGGTTTCCTCACTGGTTCTGGTATGGGAATAGTAAAGACCCAGACTGATTTTCTGAATCAGAAACATGGCCAGACCCACAGATAATCCTTTTTTTTCATGTGCCATGATCTGTGCCAGGTTTTTTCCATCAACATATTCCATGGCGATAAAGCTGGCATTATGCAGTTTGATCAGATCATAAATCTGTACGATATTAGGGTGCTGTAAATTGGCGGCCAGCCGTGCCTCACGGATAAACATCTTCACAAAATCCTTGTTTTCAACCAGGTGGGGCAGAATCTTCTTGATGGCCACCGTCCGCTTGAACCCATCATCTCTTAAATATTCCGCCAGATATAACTCCGCCATTCCACCCTGTGCAATACGCCGTATGAGCCGGTAGGGCCCCACCTTTTCCATATTATTGAAAGCCTGCATCTCCTTTAACCGCCTGGTTTTCAAATACCGGTCCGTAACAAGCACTGCAACAAAAAATCCGGACAAACAGAGTATCCATATGACCAGAACAAAGCGGTCGTATTTTTTCATGGGTCCATCCAGGGCATCGGCATCCAGACCGAACACAATCTTGCCGATTTTGACATTTGAAAACAAAAGCTCTTTTGAAAATCCCACCACCGGGATTCCCTCATACACAAACCGGTCCACTGCAATACCGTTCATGATGGTCGTTTCTTTCGTATTTTCCGGTGCTTTATAAGTTTCACCAATAAGATCGGCATTGCTGTGGGCGATAACGGTATCATCATGATCCACAATGGCAGTGAAAACCGGCCCAATTTTTTTCTGCAATTCTCCCACTGCTATATTCAGTGCCAGAACATCTTTTTCCAGCAATGGGGACCTGATCTTTTCTCCGGTATTGTCCACTGCCATAATTCCCTTTTCAAAAAACTCCTGGCGAAATGCATTCTGGGTATTCCGGATGGAAAAATGGCCGGCCAGGGCGATCATCAAAAAAAATATCAGATAAACTGACATGGGTTTCCAGTTTCGCAGAAACCATGAATGCGTAATTATTTTTTGGGTCAGGCCCACCTTTGAAACGGTTGTCAACTGCTTGGCCCATGTAATGACCGGACTTTTTTTCTCACTCAAAGACATCTGCCTTCTCCATATCAGCCTGTCCTTATACTACCAGGCCCAAGATGATTTATCAGGGTGATTCTTTTGCAATTATTGTGGCAGTTTTTTCATTCAACCAGACAAGACAGTCCCGGTATCGTGCCCCACCGAACAATATACAAATAATAAACAGTGTTGTTATGGATAAATAAAAAAACATGTGCCGCAACCTGTCCAGATTTTCTGCTGCAAGGGAAATAAAAACTTCTCCCACCCGGGTATCGGAAAATGTTATCTCAGAAGAAAAATTCATCACCTTCTGATTATTCAGTCCGGATATCCGCCAGTAACTGACATTTTCCAATACACCGGATTTTTGTTTTTTCAGGGTGAGAAACTGATCCTGATCCGTATAGGCAATCAGTTTGTTTTTATGATCAATGATAGAAGCAAACACCACGCCTGGTTTTGCTGTTATTTCTTCAAGGAATCTGCCCAGCAGATCAAAATTTTTTTCCAGAAGAGGCAGGGCGGATTGACTGGAAATATCTTTTGAAATGGCCACACCGGTTAAAATCAACCGCCGGGTATGGTTGTTTTCCCGCATATGGATGAGGCCGTATAACATCAGGCAAACAACAAACCAGGCTGCCAGACTCATCAAAAATCTTTTTCCTGTACACATGGTTTCGCTTTTCTGTTTATTCGCCATGCAGTTGTCACCCTCCTTTTGAAAGCCTTGACCATGATACAGAAAACATCTGACCCGCCGATATCCGCCTGTATGGAAAAAATGGTGGGCAATTAAAATTCACCTATATAAAAAAAGGGTTGATGTCAAGCGCAGAATATATAATTATATCAACAATCCGGTTACTGGCTGTAATATCAGATACAGGTACGCCATGAATCCTATAACGAAAACCCCTGTTCTCTGCGGCATAATCTTCATCATCCTCTTTACATCATGCATTGCCCCGGCACCTTTGCCCCTTCAGATTCAACCGCACTCTGTGGTGTATAAATCCAATGAATATGCGGTTTGCCGGCTTGACAAAAACACATCTCCGTCTGATCTTGCCCGCCTCCATCTCAAGGATGAAAAACTGGCATGGAAAATTGAAGATGCGAATGAAACAGGTACGTTCCATGAAAATTCCATGGTTGTCATTCCCTTGAAAGAAAAAAACCGCGGCGGCCTTTTTGAAAACGGATACCAGCGCATACCCATTCTTTGCTATCACCGGTTCGATGCTGGTGAAAAATCAAGCATGAATACCCCGCCCCGCATATTCGATCAACAGATGAATTATCTCAGGGAGAATGGTTATCGGGTAATATCCGCTGAAGACCTCTTGGGGTTTCTGGCGTATGAGCGGCAGATTCCCAAAAAATCGGTTCTTATCACCATTGATGACGGATATAAGTCTGCATACCAGGCTGCGTGGCCCATATTGAAAAAATATGGATTTACCGCAACCCTGTTTGTGTACACCAGTTATGTGGGTATATCCCCCAAAGCCATCACATGGGATGAATTACGGACACTCAAAGCCAACGGGTTTACCATAGGATCCCACTCGGTATATCACAGTGACCTGACAAACCGAAAAGACCAGGAAACAGAAGAAGCGTTTCAAAGGCGGTTGAAAGAAGAAATTTTTCAATCCAAAAAAATCATTGACCGGGAACTGGGGCAGGACACATTTTTTTTTGCATTCCCATACGGAAAGTATAATGCACAGATTTTGCAGATGACGGCATCTGCCGGGTATAAAATAGCGGTCACAGTGGATCGCGGCAGCAACCCTTTTTTTACAAACCCCCTTGCATTGAAAAGGGATATGGTATTAAAAAGAGATTTAGATTCTTTTATTTCGAAACTGAAAACATTTACCCGAATGTCTTTACGGTAAACAGGGGAGAACCGCATATGTACAGATATATTGCAATCTTGTTGGCAGCAGTTCTGGCAGGTATGGGATGCGTGGCATCCGACCCGTCCCAAAAGGTCCGGGTACCTGATCAAAAAACGGCGGAACAGCAGCTGGTGCAAGAACATATTGCCAAGGGCCGATCCTTTGAAGAACAGAAGTCCTATTCCAGTGCCCTTGAGCAGTATGAGCTGGCACTGGCCATTGATCCAACAAACAAAACTGCGGCCCGTCATAAAAAAACCGTCCGCCAAACCCTGCTCAAAAGGGCAGAGGAATATTACCAGCAGGGGCTGATGCTGGATGAAAAGGGAAAATACAGTGCGGCAAAACAAGCCTATTTAAGGGCGCTTCAGAACTGGCCGGACCATACCCGGGCCAGAGAAAAACTGCTGCCGGAAGGAATAAGAGACGAAAACACCCCTTATATCACCCATACCCTGTCCTATGGAGAAAGTGTCTCCAAACTGGGACTGATCTTTTACGGGGATCTGATGACATACCCGGTTATCGGCAAATTCAACAACCTGGAAGATGTCACCCGGGTCCGGGTGGGGAAAGAATTGAAAATCCCTGTTATTTCAGGGACTACCCTTTCCGACCTCCAGCAGCGCCAGACTGACTATTTAGCTTTTCGGAAAGCAGAAACAGCCGGTATGGAAAAACTGTCGGGGAAACAGAGTGAACCGCTCTCAACCGCATCTGTGAACGGTTCTTCCGATCCTCCCCCACCGGAGCTGCCTTCACCTGAAACCCCTGCAACCGAGCCTCCTGAAATTGGGTCCCCTGAAACCGATTCCCCTGACACAGAGCTTTCCCCACCGGATGCGGACATATCTGATCTTTCCCGGGAGCCTTCCGTGGAAAAGGACCTGACAGCATCCATTGAAACCGAAGTATACGGCGAAAAAAAACCGGACAAAGATATCGTGGATTCAGACATATATGATCAGGCAATGGTATTGTTCAACCAGAAGAAATATAACCAGGCGATTCCACTGTTTGAAGATCTCAAAAAAGCGGCTCCTGAAAATGGCCGCTTTAACCAGTTTCTGTTTGATTCCCATTTTCAGCTGGGCCTGATTCAGTTTGATTCCGATCAATTCCTGCCGGCAAAAGCCAGTTTTGAATCGGCCCTGTCCTATGATGCTTCCTGTCAGATGTGTCCCGGGTATATTGAAAAATGTGAATCAACCTACAAGGAAAAACACTATAATCTGGGCATCCACTATTTTGGAAAAGAGCAGCTGGAAAATGCCATTGTTGAATGGAAACGGGTTTCCGAACTGGATCCTGATTACAAAGATGTGGCTTCAAATCTAAAAAAAGCACAATTGCTGCAGGAACGCCTTGAAAGTATCAAAAAGAGTACGGCCCAATGAAACCTTTGCCCATAATTGTCCAGCTGGTCCACATTCACGGTCCCATGAAAGGGAACATCCAGGAATTCGACTGCAAAGAAATCCATATCGGGAGGCACCCATCCTGTGACCTTCAATTTCCAAAAGACCTGGCAGTCATTTCCAGAAAACACGCGGTCATTGTACGGGAAGGCAACCGGTTTAAAATTATTGATACAAGCACCAACGGTACCTTTGTCAACGGCAGCAGGATAAATGAAGCATGGCTGAAAAACGCAGATGTGATTTTTTTTACCCAGGGCGGCCCAAAAGTCAGTTTTCTCACCCGGGAAGGGGAGTCTGTCCAAGCCCAAGCAGCTGCTGCCCCTTTGACTGTGGAGCAACCGCAGCAATATGACGACCCTGTTGCCGAAAAACAACCACCGCCGCCGCCTTTGAAACCCCAGGCGCCGCCGCCTCAGCCAACGGTCCCTTCCCGGACATCTCCCCGAGTGGAAACCACCCGGGTCCCCCTGGTCATCCAATATGGACCTGTGTTGAAATCATTTACCGAACTGCCCATTACCATCGGCACCCAGGCGGATTGTGATCTGGTTCTTGATCACGCCTCACTGTCCCCGAGACATGCCCGGATTTTTTTCAGCCAGGGAGGATACATGGTAAAAGACCTTACCGGCAGCAGCCGAATGCAGATAAACAGCCGGCAGATCACATCCGCGTCACCATTGAATCCCGGAGACCGGCTTTTTCTGACAGAATCCGGTCCCGCCTTCCAGTTCATGGAGGGCGGACGTATGGCTGAAATACACCTGACTCCACCGGAGTTCACTCCTCCAATGGATAACCACAATACCCCGGAGAAATCTGCGCCAATGGAAAAGAAACCAGGGTCTTTGTTAAAAAAACTGTTCAATCGGACAACATGAAGTCCGGAAGACCTTGTAGCATTTTTTTTATATGAGTTGACAACAAGGGGCATCTTGTTCTATAGAAAATTTTAGTGACACGGATACTATGCTCCTGTGGATTTATATTTGGCGACTGGCAGAAAAATTGATCCACCGTAATTCGGTTGTAGGGATAAGCATGTAACCGAAGGATCGGAGTTATGCCCAGCAACTTTGCTAAAAAAACCACTTGAGTTACAGATACAGGTTGATTTCAACCATAAGCTGCCCTGGAAAGTCATGGTTCAATTTAAATTCATATTACTAGTGCCTTACTCCTCAGTTTCTGTTAAAAAAACCAAGAAAATGTGGAGAGGCCCTCTGGGTTGCGGGTTTCCCGCGTTAGGAAGTAATATCTGTGGTTCCTTTTGACGTTAATGCATGGCTGACTGAGATTTCCGCCGATGCCCCCTGCGGAGAGGATATTTCGTACGATATCGAATTTCTGGAACTCGAGCGACTGGCCCAGGGCACTGAAGAGACCCAGGTTGGGGACCATATTCAGGAACACGAAGAGCCGGATTGGGAGAAAGTAAAAAACCTGAGTTTGAAACTGCTTGAGCGCAGCCGGGATCTCAGGCTTATACTCTATTTGACCGTCTCAAAACTTTGCCTGGAAGGGTTGCCGGGATTTCATGATGGCCTCACACTGCTGCGGGGTGTTGTGGAACGTTATTGGGATCATCTGTTCCCCCAACTGGATCCGGAGGATGACAATGATCCCATGGAACGAATAAACATCATCGCAT
>JAABSS010000023.1 GCA_011390235.1 Desulfotignum sp. | reverse complement strand
GGCTGTATTTTCATTCTGGCCAGTTCATTTTTTTCCTGTCTGGAAAAGGCAAGAATCTGGTGTACAAGTTCCCTGGCCCGCAATGCACCGGTATGGATCTGCTCCAGGCTTTTCCTGATAGGGCTGTCTGTGGGGATATCATCCAGCAGCATATCTGCATGTCCGATGATAGGAAAAAGAATATTGTTGAAATCATGGGCAATCCCTCCGGCCAGGGTGCCGATGGCCTCCATTTTCTGGGCCTGCTGCAGGCGTTCTTCCGCCTTTATCCTGTCGGTGATGTCTTCGGTATAAATGATGATCCCGCCGATAGTATCATCAGCCTGGTACCATGGCCGGCATTCCCACCGGGTCCAGATCTTTGTGCCGTCTTCTCTTGTATATACATCCCGGTCAGCTGTAGAAACCTTTCCAGCCAGGGCTTTCTGGTGAGCATCCCGCCATTTTTGCGGCAGGTCCGGAAAGACCTCATAATGGTATCTGCCGATGATGTTTTGGTCTTTCAGCCCATAGTCATCCATGTATCTCTGACTGACATAAACATAACGCAGGTCCCGGTCATGGACAGCAACCGCACTGTTATTGTGTTCAATGATATACTGCATCAGGTCATGAAAGTGGGCAATTTCCTCTTCCGCCTGCTTTCGTTCGGTAATGTCGGATATGATGCCGTGCCAGAGGGTGCTGCCGTCCGGCATTCTTTCCGGGTGGGCATGGGACCACCGCCACCGCAGGCCCTGCCGGGGAAGCACGACCCGGAATTCGCAGTAAAAGGTTTCCAGGGTGTCGGCTGATTTTTTGATGGCATCTACGACATGGTCGTAATCATCCGGATGTAAGCGGCCGTAAACCGGGGTTGCATCCTCTTTGACCTGTTCCGGTGTTACCTCATAGATATCGTTGATGCCGGGGCTTGCATAAGGGAATGCGGAACGTCCGTCCGGATACAGGCGGTACTGGTAAATGACCCCCGGCACCAGAACGGCAAGCCTGGATAACAGGTCATGGCTTTTTTTTAGCTGCTCCTCTGCCTGCTTGCGATTGGTGACATCATGAACAATGGAATGCAGCAGATCTTTGCCGCCCACTTCAACCTTGCTGCTGTATACCTCGACATCCCGGACAGATCCATCTGCCTGGCGGTGCCGGAATTCAAAATATGTCCGGTGAAGGGATTTGGCCTTGGCCATATGGGTCTTTACCTCTTCCGGATCCAGTGTGTTGATTTCCTGGATCTGCATTTTCATGAGATCTTCAGTGGACCATCCATAAAATTTTCCCGCCGCATCATTGGCTTGGACAATTTTTCCCGTTTCCGGATCAATGAGCAGCTTTACCGCAGCATGATGTTGAAAGATGCTTCTGAATTGTTCTTCGCTTTTGCGCAAAGCCGCCTCAGTCTGCTTTCTTTCTGTAAGATCGTTGTGAGCAGGAACGCGTTTCTCGATCATCCGTATTCTCCTTTCCCGTCTCATCATTTTGTATTTCCAGTTCCACCTGAAATACCTGGATGTCATTGATCAGTTTTGTGATATCTGCCCACCAGCGCTTCTTTTATCAGGCAGGACCGGAGTTGTCTTTTCTGTCACCGGCAAAAATACTTTGACGCTGGTGCCCCTGCCGGGTCTGGTTGACACTGCCATGCAGCCGTTGTGGGTTTTCACGGCGCCCAAAGCAACCGGCAGGCCCAGCCCCCGGCCGGTGAATTTGGTAGAATAAAAAGGCTCAAAAATTTTGTCAACGGCATTTTCCGGCAAACCGGCCCCGGTATCAGTCACTTCTATGCAGGCGTAGTCTGTTTTGCCTGGCTGAAAATCCATTGGATACCGATGGGCTGTGGCAATTTCTGTGGAAGAAACCCTGCGGATACCCAGATAAACAGAACCTGTCTGATCACCCATGGCCTCCCAGGCATTGGTGATCAGACATTCCAGGATCTGCTGTATCTGACGGGCATTGGCTCTGACTGCCGCCCCTGTTTTCTGCAGATCCGCCTCCAGGGTAATGTGTGACGGCATATCTTTCCTGAGGGCGGACAGAAATTCTTTGCATGTCAGGGACAAATCCAGCAGCTTTCGGGGGGCATTTGTCTGGCCCAGGTAAGCCAGCATCATACTGCCCAGCTTTGAGGCACGGCGTGCCGCTTCCATGGCATGGGTCAGACTTCCTGCAGGTTCACAATCCTCCGGCAGATCTATCAGTGCCATGTCCAGGTTTCCCATAACAACCGTGAGCAGGTTGTTGTAGTGATGGGCCACGGCCCCGGCCATTCTTCCCAGGCTTTCCGTCTTTTCCAGGTGAAGGATTCTGGCCTCCGCCTGTTTACTTTCAGTAATATCGGTGACAATAAGGCAGAACTGGTCAATATCCGGTTTTCCCGGATATGTTTCCAAAGGAATAAACCGTCCCGCAAGCCTGGCATGAAACATGGAACGGTTCCCACT
>JAABSS010000022.1 GCA_011390235.1 Desulfotignum sp. | reverse complement strand
CCACTGCCCCGGCCATGCGGCCCAGGCTTTCCGTCTTTTCCAGGTGAAGGATTCTGGCCTCCGCCTGCACACGCGCAATGGTTTGTCCCAGTCTCAGGGCAACAGAATTGATCAATGCCTGTTCTTCTTCCATAAATGGAGATACATGGATGACAGGCATTTTTTTTACATAATACACTTCCACACAGCCGATGATTTCATCATTTACCACGATATCGGAAGCCTGCTTCCATTCCGTCTCAGTGAAATTTTGGGTGGTATATTCCCGGTCTTTGTATGTTATCCGCCCGCATGCCTTGTCAGGATACTGCATGGCATTGGCCAGGATGGTTATGGTTTCATAAAAGATATCATCCATTGAATTGGCCGGATCATTGATCAATCCGGATATGCTGAACAGACAATGCAGTTCCTTGTTCCGTTCATTGAGCATGTGTGCATGGGTTTTCAGGTCATTTTCCGCTTTTTTGCTCTCAGTGATATCGGTGACAATGAGACAGAACTGGTCAATATCCGGTTTCCCCGGATATGTTTCTAAAGGAACAAACCGTCCCGCAAGCCTGGCATGAAACATGGCGCTGTTCCCACTGATGAGCCTTATTTCCATGGTTTTGTCTGTTGGATTTTTATAAAAAGCGGTGAATCGTGCCAGAAAAATGCCCTGGTCATCTGGCAGAATGAACCGGGAAAACGGTTTTCGTATGAGATCATCCCGTTGCCTGTGCAGCATATCCATCATGGTCTGGTTTACATCAAGGATAATACCGGATTCATCAAGGATAATATAGCCGGCAGGGGCCATATCAAAAAGCCGTGAAAACCGGGTGCGGGATTTTTCCAGTTCATCCAGCGATGTTCTTAATTCATCATTTTGTATTTCCAGTTCCACCTGAAACACCTGGATGTCATTGATCAGTTTTGTGATATCTGTCGGATCAATTTTTTTGACGTCAATTGATTGGTCTTCGACAACCTGTTCAGCCATTTCCCTTAAACGGTCAAACCATTTTTCCTGCGTACTGTTCATCTCCTTGCATTCCCTTTGTTTTCATGGACAGGTGAAAACAGCAGTTTCCAACTGTCTGGATATCCATAAAATCATTCTGGGCCATCCAGCACCTGCCTGACCATTGCGGCCAGTTTGGATCTTATAACCGGTTTCATTAAAAAGCCTTTGATGCCGATGGCCGCCGCTTTGTCTTTGTTAATTCTTTCACTGAATCCTGTGCAGATGATGATACAAATATCAGCCCTGACAGCAATCAGTTCTTTGGCAAGCTGCATGCCGGTTACATGCGGCATGTTCATGTCTGTTATGACCAGATCGAACCGGGTCGGATCTGTTTTGAATGCTGCCAGGGCGTCTCTGCTGCTGGTGAAACAGGTGGTCTGGTAGCCCAGTCGTTCCAACATCTGTTTTTCCAGGTGAACAATGGGCTTTTCATCATCCACCAGCAGTATATGTTCCGTGCCTGTGGGAAGCGGGGTTGTTTCTTTTTCCGTTTCAGGTTCCTGTGCTTTTTCCAGCAGGGGCAGATAAACATGAAAGGTTGTGCCTTTGCCGAAGTCACTGAATACCCTGATTTCACCGCCATAGGATTTCACGATACCGTATACCGTTGCAAGACCCAGACCGGTTCCTCTTCCTTTTTCCTTTGTTGTAAAATAGGGATCAAAGATTTTGCTGATAACGGCAGGGTCGATACCTGTGCCGGTATCGGAAACCGACAGCATGGCATACCGGCCCGGCGCCAGGGCTTCAACGGGATCATCCGTTTGATTAACACCCATTTCCGTAAGCTGAAGCGATATGGTGCCGCCGGCTGTTTCCACCGCATGATAGGCATTGGTGATCAGGTTCATGGCGATCTGGTGGATCTGGGTGGGGTCTGCCATGACAGGACCGCAGTCGGTCTGGATATCCTTTGAAATTGTGATATCCGCCGGAATGGTGGCCCGGCAGAGTTTCAGGACCTCTTTGAGTATTTTCTGGATATGAACCGGAATCGACTGGTGTTCCGACTGCCGGCTGAAAGACAGGATCTGCTGGACCAGTCCTCTGCCTCTGGTGCCGGCGCGGAAGATCTCCTGAATGTTTTGACGTTGCATGCTTTCCGGGGGGAAATCATCCAGCATCATTTCCGACAGCCCCACAATGGGAAACAGAATATTGTTGAAGTCATGGGCAATGCCGCCGGCAAGGGAGCCGATGGATTCCATTTTCTGAACTTGATGAAGTGTTTCTTGCATTTTTATGGTGCTGGTGAGATCTCTTTTGACGGCCACAAAGTTTACGATTTCACCGCCAGGGGCAAACACCGGTGAGATGACCATCTCTTCAATATAAAAAGAACCGTCTTTTTTTCTGTTGGTCATCCGGCCCTGCCAGGAACTGCCTGACAGGATGGTATGCCATAAACGGCGGTAAAAGGCGGTGTCCTGTTTGCCGCTTTTGAGAATGCGTGGGTTGGATCCGACCGCTTCTTTGACCGGGTACCCCGTAATTTGCTCAAACGCGGGATTGACATACTGGATGATGCCGTCAGTATCTGTAATCACAAACATTTCAGCAGCCTGTTCCACAGCAGACATAAGCCTTGTCCGCTCCGCTTCAGCCTTTTTCTGCTCAGTGATATCGACAAATGTGGTCAAGTGCTGGTTGTCTCCGGGCTGTAGGGATATGAGGATATTTTTCGGTGTTTTGTCCTTGCAGAAGATTTCAACATCCATGGGTGGTGTGTTCAATCCGGTTTCAAAGGCCTCGCGTAAATACTGGTCCCAGACATCCAAGGTTTTTTTCCTGTAATCTTTGTCCGGATATGCTTTGACAGCCCAGTCTTCGACTGTGGAAATATCGTTTTCCGTATATCCGAACATCTCTTTGAACCGCTGATTGAGCCGTAAAATATTGCCCTGGCTGTCGAGTATACCAATACCAACCGGCAGGTGTTCAATGATGTCTTCGAGGTTATTTTTGTGGGCTTGATGTTTTTCCAGGGTTTCTCCCAGGATTTTTTCAAGTTCCTGAACCCGTTTTTCAAGTGCCTCGTATGAGGGTTTCCCGGCCATAAGGCTTCCTTTTATTCATTTGTATCCGGCATCTCATGGTTGATTACTTTAAAAATTTTTTAAAAAAAACCATATCATCTTTGCCGGTGTATGGGAATACGAAACAGCGGTTTTATGACAGGGCCTCATGTGTCAGGAATTGACAGATTTCGTCATTACCCGGTGATTTGCCCAAATATGCGACTGTCTGCGTCATATCGACATCTTTGAAATAGCACAGCTGTTCTCTGAAAAGCTTGGCGTTAAAAGAACCTTTGAAGACCTGTCCGGTCTTGTCAATCAGCTCCAGTAAAGAAACATGATATTTCAGCAGAAAATAAAGGTCCACATAATCTTTCCACTGACACCGCCTGCCCAGTGCATAAGCTTTCATGCTGCCGAGATGGATCAGATCCGGCATTTTCAATTGTGCAAATTGCCAGAAGTGATCGGCCCTGACCGGGAATGGGAAACAAAAAAAAGTGAGTTTGACTCCACTGACGATCACCGTGAGTTCATCTCCTGTGGATACCAGTGTCTGGTCAATGGTCATTCCCTGTTTCAGAATAAGGTTTGTCAGTGAACGGGTATGGATGTCGCGGGGAGATGCCAGATCAAAATCAATGGATTTTCTGTGGCCGATCTGCAAGGCAATGGCGGTTCCGCCGCACAGATAAAAATGGTTGAATACGGGCAGCAGTTGTGATGCCAGGTGACGTTGGTCCGGGTTTAGAATATTCTCATGCATGGCGGTCAAAATAAAGACGGAAAAAATGGATGGTCTGGGGCCGGTAATTGGTGCGGGGTCCTGCTGTCTGTCGGTCAAAAATCTGTTTCACTTCCTGAATGCCCCATTCATCGATCAATGCCAGGACATCATCCCAGTTGCCTCGGCTCAGGATGCCTTCCACCACGGATTTTTTTGACAACCGTCTCCAGTCGCCTGCTCCCCACCATAAATGGGTCCGGGGCGCGACCAGGCGCTGATATTGTTTATGGGTCAAAGGTGCGTTCATATAAACCATATTGTATCATTTATTCATCATAAAATCCAACTGGTTGTTACCCGCCATCCGGCGCAAGATCAGGTTTCCAGAGCACCTCATACAGTTCTCTTCGCCGGCTTTTCAGGTTGCGCACACTGCCTTTCTGGCGCAGTTCTTTCAACAGGTCCAGATCCAGGTCCACCATCAGGGTCATTTCCGTGTTGGGGGTGGCTTCCGCAGCAATGGCATCATGGGGAAAGGCAAAGTCGGACGGGGTGAAAATGGCGGACTGGGAATACTGAATATCCATGTTTTCCACCTTGGGCAGATTGCCCACGCTGCCGGAAATGGCCACATAACACTCATTTTCAATGGCCCGGGCCTGGGCGCAGCGCCGTACCCGAAGATAGGCGTTTTTGGTGTCTGTCCAGTAGGG
>JAABSS010000021.1 GCA_011390235.1 Desulfotignum sp. | reverse complement strand
CACCCATGCGGGGCCGGGATAAAATTATGATGTCGTGGATAGCTCCGCGCGGTATTGTTGCCGCCGCCACGGCAGGCATTTTTGGCCCGGAACTTCTGGCCGCCGGATATCAGGATGCTGAAATACTGCTGCCAATTGTTTTTCTTGTTATTGTCGTTACTGTGTTGGCGCATGGGCTCACTTTGGGGCCGTTGGCGCAAAGAATGGATCTGGCGGCCGGAGAGGAAAATGGATTGCTGATTGTCGGTGCCTCCCCGTGGACACGGGCCCTGGCGCAGGCATTGAAGAAGCTCAACGTCGATGTCGTCGTGGCGGACGGATCGTACCAGCGCCTGAAACCGATCCGCATGGATGGTATCAATGTTTATTACGGAGAAATACTCTCAGAGCATGCTGAGCACAAACTCGAAGATGAGCATTTGAGTTTTCTTTTCTGCGCTACCGATAACCATTATTATAATGCTCTGGTTTGTAAAGCCCAGGGACATGATTTTGGACATCACCGCACTTTTCAACTGGGGCCGCAACAGGAGGCGAAGCAGGAACAAAAGCGCCTTGCTGTTCAGCAGCGCGGCTATTTTGCCTTCAACCCGCCTTCTGACTATTATACCCTGCACCAGCGTCTCAACGATGGCTGGACGATACAGACTACCCGTTTGAGCAAAGGGTTTGATCTTGACAGATTAAAGAATCGTCTTGGTGATATAGGTGAAGACTGGATATTGCTTGGCAGCATCTCTCCGGCAGGTCGTCTGGAGTTGTATGCAGACGAGCAGCCTTTCAAAACAGAGGCCGGCTGGACGTTGCTGTATTTTGCTCCTCAACGTCAAAAGAGCAGGTCTGCTGACAAACAAGATGGCGGCAGCCGGGAATAGACATGCATCCCGTAGAGATTATCCAGAGGGCATTGAATCGTATGGGGCATGTCGGATAAAAGCCCATCCAGATGGTCCTGCCACCACTGATCATATTCCGGGGTGACAAGGATTTCGGCGCTTCTGCCATTTGGTTTTTGCCACAAAGGAGAACACATATCAAAAGTGTCCTGAACAGATACTGGCAATTCGGATATGGTATTTTCCGGATTTCGGGCAGGGAATTTGTCCGGGACCGGTGCAGCCTGCAGGCATCGGCCCTGACCCTGTATACCCTGTTGTCCATAGTCCCGGTCATGGCCATGGCATTCGGCATTGCCAAGGGATTCGGTTTCCAGAAATATCTTGAAACCCGGATACTGTCTTTGTTTGCCGGCCAGGAACAGGTCATCCAGACGGTTCTGACTTTTTCCTCCAATTTGCTGGAAAGAACCAAAGGCGGGCTCATGGCGGTGCTGGGCATCATCTTTTTGATGTATGCGCTGATAAAGATGATGGGCCACATGGAAGATACCTTCAACAGGATCTGGCGGGTCAGGGGGAACCGCCTTATTGTCCGCAAAATAACCGATTATATCGCCATTGCCTTGGCTGCGGGGCTGCTGGTGATCTTTTCCGGCAGTGCCACCATTTTTATCACCGGTTATCTGGAAAAATTCCTGGCAATCCTGGACCTTCCCGCCAGTCTGGGCCGTCTGATTTCTTTTGGCCTGAATATATTTCCCTTTGTGACGGTCTGGATGGTATTCACCTTTTTTTATATGTTTATTCCCAATAAAAATGTGAATATCCGGGCTGCGTTGGCCGGAGGAATCATTGCCGGCACCATTTTTCAACTGGCCCAGATAGCCTATGTCCAATTCCAGGTGGGTGTCTCCACCTATAATGCCATTTACGGGAGTTTTGCTGCCATCCCCTTGTTTTTATTTTGGTTGAAGGCGTCCTGGACCATTGTGCTGTTCGGCGCCGAGATCTCCTTTGTCTGGGAAAATTTTGATCTGCTTCAGACTGAGGACCCGGAATATGAGCACATCAGTATCCGGGTGAGAAAACTGATCATCCTCAAGATAGCGGTCTTTTGTGTGAAGCGGTTCGCCCAGGGCCGGGCACCGGTGACATCCTTATCCGTTGCCGACCATCTTAATTTGTCTGTGAACATTACATCGGTTTTCATGGAAAAACTGGTCCGCAGCCGCATTCTTTTCAAAGTGAGTGACCCGGAACCCGGCTTTGCCCCGGCCCGGGACATAGAATGCCTGACTGTCATGGATGTTGTGACCGCTTTTGAAAATATGGGAAAAGATGATCTGTATCTGGGCGACACTTTAGAGCTGACAGCGCTGGAACAGAGCCTGGAATCATTTGCAGCAGCTGCCAGGCAGTCATCCGGGGAGCGGTTCCTCAAAGATGTCTGATTGTTGACAACCTGCTTCGGCCGTAGGTAGCCGTGGCCGTTTTAAGCCATTTGGCATGCTGTTTTGTCAACCTGCCTTTCGGCAGCCGCCACTGCCAGTTGCCCTGTGCACCGGCCGGCTGGTTCAGACGGGCATCAGGTCCTAAGCCCAGAATATCCTGGAGCGGGATGATCACTGTATCGGCCACAGACATCATGGCCAGACGTATCATTTGCCAGTGGATGTTTTCCCTGGAGATATGGCGGCCCAGGTAGCGCTGCAAACGGGTCTTTGCCTGGTCGGTGAGTTCCTGTTCAAACCAGCCGCAGATCGTGTTGTTGTCATGGGTGCCGGTGTAAACGATACAGTCCTGGATATGGTGATGGGGCAAAAAGGAACTGTGAGGGAAATCGTCGCCAAAGGCGAACTGCAGCACCCGCATGCCGGGCAGCTGAAATCTGCGCATGCATTCACGGACATCCGGTGTGATCGTGCCCAGGTCTTCGGCGATGACCGGTAACCGGCCGAACCGCATGGCTAAGCGGGTGAAAAAATCATCGCCTGGTACCTGGACCCATTTCCCGTCAACAGCGGTCTTTGCCGAGGCTTCAACTTCCCAGTATGCCACCAGCCCCCTGAAATGGTCGATACGCACCACGTCAAACATCTCAAAGTTGCGGGCAAACCGCTGGAGCCACCAGGTGTAATCGTTTTCCTGCAGGTATTGCCAGTCGTACACCGGGTGGCCCCAGAGCTGGCCGGTATCACTGAAGTAATCCGGCGGAACCCCGGACACTTTTGTCGGTGATTTGTTTTCATCCAGTTTGTATTGCTGCGGGCAGCGCCAGACATCTGCGCTGTCCATTGGCATATAGATGGGAAGATCTCCGTACAGGCGGATATTGCGGGCATTGCAGTATTTTTTGAGTGCCTGCCATTGACGGAAAAACAAAAACTGTACAAATTTATGAAATTTGATCTGTCTGGCCAGGCTGTTCTGTATCCCGGCCAGGGCATCCGGGTGCCGGTCCCGTAAGGGGTGGGGCCATTGCTGCCAGACGGCCTGGTTCAAATGTTCTTTGACTGCCAAATAGGTTGCATAATCTTCCAGCCAGGCTGTTTGCCTGGCGCAGAACCGGTCAAAGCCCGCAAGTGTTTTTCCCATTTGTTCCATGCGGTCAAACGCCAGCTGGAAAAGGGTGTGCTTATGGTCCGCAACTGCTGGATAGTCAACGCGGGTATCGGAAAATGGCTGTTGGGGCAGGGTTTCATCCACAGACAGCAGACCGGCCCGGACCAGAAAATCCGGGCTTATCAGCAACGGGTTGCCTGCAAATGCTGACGGGCTGCTGTAGGGTGAGCCGCTTTGGGGGTCAACAGGGTTCAGGGGCAGCACCTGCCATATCTGCTGGCCGGTTGCAGATAAAAAATCGGCAAACCCATAGGCTGCGGGTCCCAGATCACCGATCCCGTATCTGCCGGGAAGACTCGTTATGTGCATGAGGATGCCGTTTGCGCGTATGGTCATGGATAATCCTTTTCTGATCCAGCCATTTTTTGGGCCCATATGGCATGTTTTGATTCAGGTACCACCAGGGACAGTGCCCCAAATTTGGCAGGCTTTTGTATGGGTGTCAACTCCACCTGTAACGGCGGCACCAGCATATTACTGCCCCTGGTGCGATCCGCCACTTTTTTTGCAATATTGTCCACGTGCCATGGATTGAGCCGGGCCACACTTTCTCCAATGCCGATGCGCTGCAGACCAAATAACTGGGCGATGGAAATGGCGGCACAGGCGGTCACTTCTGCTGCAAGATCTGCTATAAAAACAGCCAGTCCGTCTGCATTGTTTTTTGCATAATCCATAACGGTTTTCGCATTTGGCCGGGAATGGTTTCCGAGCTTGGAGTCTGCCACCAGTTCAGACAGATCCGGAAAATTGCCCTGCCGGTCTAAGCACGATGAGATGTTTTTGAGAACCGGATTGCCCCTGAGTGACAGCAGTATCCGCGCACAATTGGAAATCCCCCTGCCTGATGCATAGTTTTCCGCACAAGCGGTGGGGTGCCCTCTGGTACACCCGCAGGCCTGCCACAGCGCTGTGGGCATAAAGCCAACCGGGATATGGCCGATCTCTGCGGGTATGTCACAGCCTGGGATGCCGCATCCAAAACCGGTTCCCAGGATAAAGTAAGCGGTTTCTTCAGGAGCAATGCCATGGGTCACCGAATAGTAGATGCCCTGGGCCGTGGCTGCTGCAGTGCCGTCGTTGGCTGCTGTAACCGGGCTGTCCGCACCAGCGCTCATGACCACAATGCCAGTCTTTGCCCTGCCCGGACGGGCGGCAAACCGCATGGGGGTGTTGCCGCCGGTGATCAATATGCTGCCTTCCTGGACCCAGGTTTTTCCGCAAAGACTGACGCCTTTGGCCGCAATGTCAACCCTGCCGATTTTTTTGCGGGCTTCTTTTAAAAATTGTGATTCACACGATGCAATATAGGCGGATACCCTTTCTTTTTGGTGTATGTCCGTCAAAATGGTATCCAGCAGTACTTCATCATTGTCGCCGGCGATCTTTTTCCCGGTTTTTTTGAAAGGGCTGTTATATCGTTTTTCATACCGGAAAGTGCCGTCTTCGGCCGCCAGCAGAAAATCAAGCTTTGTGCCTCCGAGATCAATTCCCAGCAAATCGGGCATTGCACCTCCTGATGCAAAGGGTCTGTGCTGAAACCCCATCTGTCGGGCTGAAGCGGATGTTTATGTTCATGGATCAATCACATCTTTTCGGAGACGGTTTTTGTTGATCATAAGGTTCATCAGGCAGAGTGCATTGGCCATTTCATCATTTTCCGGTTCATCATCTTCCGGAAATATGCTGATGTCGGTATATCTGCACTGCTTGCCAATCACCGCCGACATGTTCTGCATATCTGTCACCCCGGCCCTGCCGTTGCCACTCACAGGCTCTTTTTCCATAACATCCCCTTTGATTTTAGTCAATCTGTCTTGACGATGATTTGATTATGGATCTTTCAATATTTCTTGTATATCCCGGTTCGGATACAGTCGCTATGGAGAGAATCCTGTATTTTTGATCCGCCGGCCCTGTATTTTTTTTAAAAAATCGTGCCGCTTGCTTCCATCTACAGGCCCGGTCCTGCAAAAATACAAGCTTTCCTGTATTGCCGAAAAAAAACATTCTTTTACAATTACAATGATAATCAGATTGTCGGCATGAAAATGCCGGGAAAGGACAAAAAATGAGCAAGATAGCTGTTATTATCGATGATTGGTTTGAAGATTCAGAATACACCGAACCTGTCAGCGAGTTCAGGGGAAAAGGGCATGACATTATCCATGTCGGCCTTGAAAAGGGAAAAACGGTAAAAGGCAAAAAACAACAAACCCCGGTACTGATTGACCAAAGCGTAAACCAGACGGGTGCAGATCATTTTGATGCGCTTCTCATCCCGGGCGGTTATTCACCGGACAAGCTGCGTGCTGACCCGGGTGCCGTGGCGTTTGTCCGGGATTTTATGGAAAAAAACAAACCGGTTTTTTCCATCTGCCACGGCCCGCAGCTGTTGATCTCCGCAGATGTGATCCGGGGCAGGACATTGACCGGCTTTACCTCCATTATTCAGGACATTAAAAATGCGGGCGCAACATTTGTAGATGAGGCAGTTGTCACAGACGGCAATCTTGTGACCAGCAGAAATCCCAATGATCTGCCGGGCTTTATTCATGCGGCACTGGAAAAACTGGCCTGAACAAAAAATGTCCCATGATCGCGGCAGAAACCCATACCACCCGATTTCATCCATAAAAAGAGAGGCATCCTATGAGTATCGATGTTACCGTCACTATCGGCGGGGAGGCCGGTCAGGGAATACAGACCGTGGGCGATATTATTGCCCGGGTCTGTCACAAGGCCGGTCTGTATCTTCTGGCCATCAATGATTTTGAATCGCGTATACGGGGCGGACACAGTTTTTTACAGATCCGTATCAGTGACCAGCCGGTTTTGGCCCCTCACCACAAAATTGATTTGTTAATCGCACTGAACGCTGAAACCTGTGCGCTTCATAAAAAAGAAATGGCTGAAAACGGACTGGTTTTATTGGATGTTGAAAATGATGCTGAAAAAGACGATTCCAAAGAAAACCTGCCTGAGGAAACCCGTGAAAAAAATGTATTGCCGATCACTTTTTCGCAAATGGCAAAAGATGCAGGTGGAAAGATCATGACCAACACCGTGGCTGCGGGGGCGTGTCTGGCACTTCTGGGTGCTCCTTTTTCAGCATTTGAACACATTCTGAAAACCACATTCGCAGAAAAAGAAAAAATACTGAGAAATAATATTACCGCCGGCCGCAGCGGATTTGATGCGGTCAAAAATACGGATTTCGCCAAAGCCTTTGACTGGCCTTCCGATGGTTCGGCCAAAGGCAAGCTCCTTTCCGGATCCCAGGCACTTGCGTTCGGTGCCCTGGCAGCGGACTGCCGGCTGGCCGCATTTTATCCCATGTCACCGGCAACCGGCATCATGATACACCTGGCTGAATTCATGGATCAATTACCCGTGCTGGTGGAGCAGGCAGAAGACGAGATCAGTGCGGTCAATATGATAATCGGCGCTTCTTATGCGGGTGTCCGGGCATTGACCGCCACATCCGGGGGCGGTTTTTCCCTCATGACTGAAGGTCTC
>JAABSS010000020.1 GCA_011390235.1 Desulfotignum sp. | reverse complement strand
CCTGATCCTTTCTTTTTTACCACCTGATTTGCCGGACACCACCGTACCTGCCCCGGCAGCTGATTTTTTTTTCTTGATTTTTTCAAGATCCACCAGTGTGATTCCCAGTTCCTGGAACTGAACCACGATATCTTCGATCTGATCAAAAGAGGTCACATCGTCGGATATGGCTTCATTTATTTCGGAAAAAGAGAGAACACCATGTTCCTTTCCCTTTTCAATGAGTATTTTTAATTGTGTTTCGCTGATAATTATATTCTCTTCTGACTTCTTGGTCTTATCTGCCATGAAATGTCTCCCAAAGGCTAAACGTTATTGCCCACCATGTAATTGCCGAATCTCCTGCTGCTTCAATTTCAACAGTTCCATTACATCAGCCTCACAGCCCTTTTCCGCCCGTATTATCTTTGTTGTCAAGGTATTTTCTTTTCTTTTTTTTATTCGGATAATCCTGTTTATTATGGATATGGCAGTATTGTGCAGGTCTGTTTCTTCACCAGGTCCCTCTGCCATGGCAAGAGATGCAATCAATTGCCTGTCTTTGTCTTGTTCCATTTTTGCCATGATATGATTGACAAAGGCCTTCTGGTGAGGATCAGCATCAGCAATGATTTTGGCAATACCACAAAGCCGCTGTGAATAAAAACATTCCAGCACCCCGGAATTTTGCACTTGTGGTATGATATCAGGACAATGAAGCATCAATGCCATAAGCTGTTTTTCCCTGGGGTCGGATGCCAGAAGCTGGTCATCAGTATTCTCCAGCACAAAACCCCGGCCGGGCTGCGCCTGAAACACCTGTTCTTTGACTTTTTCAAGGACAGCCCGCTCATCAATGTTCAGGGTTTCAGACAATTCCCTGATATGCAAAGAGCGCAAAGCGCTGTCCTGGATATCAGCCAGGTGGGGTCTCATATCATCCAGAACCCGTATCCGTCCTTCCACAGACAATCCATGTGTATCCATGGCGACCTTGAGCAAAAACTGCATCACTGTTTTTGCCCGGGACACCAGGTTCAAAAAAGCCTCAGGGCCGTGGTTCACCACATAGGTGTCTGGATCATCCCCCTCGGGCAGAACCAGTATCCGGGTATCCACCCCTTCTTTCATGAAAATTTTTATGCTGCGTTTTGCCGCATTGATACCGGCGGCATCTGAATCAAATACCAGTACCATGGTGGGGGCATAGCCTTTGAGTATGCGTACATGCTCTGATGTCAATGCGGTTCCCAGGCTTGCCACCGTATTTTTAATCCCGTTCTGGAAAAGCGACAAAAAATCAAAATACCCTTCCACAATGTGCACGGTTCCGGTTTTACGGCAATGCTGCTTTGCAGCATGCAACCCGTATAAAATTCTGCTTTTGCTGTAGACAGGGGTCTCCGGCGAATTCAGGTATTTGGGCATCTGGTCATCCATAACCCGGCCGCCAAATCCTGCTACCTGCATATTGATATCAAAAATAGGGAACATCACACGGTTCCTGAAACGGTCATAAAATCCGCTGCTCTGCTTTCTGGGCAGAACCAGGCCGGACTGTACCGCTGCCTGACGTCCAATTTTTTCTTTTTTAAAAAATGTAACCACGCCATCCCACTGGTCCATGGCATAGCCCAGATGAAACCGGTCCACGGTTTCTTTGGTAATACCGCGTTTTTCAAGGTAATGCCTGGCACCATCTGCTTTGGTGCTTTGCTTGAGAAGACGGCAATAATATGCCATAACCTGTTTGTTGAGGCCGAACAATGATTCTTTTAATGCAAGTTCTCTGCGTTTGGAGGGATCAAGCTGCCGGGTTTCAACAACAACATTGTATTTGCGGGCAAGCATCTTCACTGCTTCCACAAATGAAAGCCCATGGTATTTCATCACATAGGAAATGGCATTCCCACCGGCACTGCAGCCAAAGCAATAAAAAATCTGTTTTGCCGGATTCACGGAAAACGAAGGGGTTTTCTCGGAATGAAACGGACACAGACCAAAAAAGTTCTGGCCTGATTTCTTGAGTATAACAGATTCTGATACGATATCAACAATGTCTGAGGTGTTTAAAATTTCTGAAATTTTTTCTTCAGGAATAAACATCGCTTCAGGTCATGACTCCAAAATTTCAAACGGTTATGCAACAGTACCCTAAATTAAGTACATAAAACGACTTGTCAATCACCTGAAAAGATGATTATGCTGCTGCTGAAATTCGTATGGCCTCACCCAAATCAAGGGTGCCCTCATAGAGCGCTTTTCCTGTAATTACACCGGTCACCCCCATGGCTGCAATCTTGCACAGATTTTTAATGTCTTCAATACAGGCCACCCCTCCGGAAGCGATAATGGGTATGGAAACCGCCCGGGCCAGGGCAGCGGTTTCTTCAATATTGGGGCCGGTCTGCATCCCGTCCCGGTGGATGTCGGTAAAATTGATGGCAGCCACGCCTGCAGATGCAAATTGTTTTGCCAGGTCAACTGCACGGGTTTCCGAGGTGCGGCTCCAGCCTTCCACAGCCACCATCCCGTTTCTGGCATCAATGCCCACCACAATTTTACCTGGAAATGATTTACAGGCCTGTTTGACAAACTCCGGCCGATATACTGCCTCACTGCCAATGATAACCCGTGAAACACCGGCGCTGATATATTTTTCAATGGTCTTTATATCCCGGATTCCCCCGCCTACCTGGATAGGTACGGAAACCTGTTCCAGGATCTTGGCAATGCTGTCAAAATTTATTGCTGATTTGGCAAACGCCCCGTCCAGATCCACCACGTGGATCAATTGTGCCCCCTGTTTTTCCCATTTTACAGCCATAACGGCCGGGTCATCTGAATAGTGGGTGGCATCTTCCATGCGCCCCTGGAGGAGGCGGACACATTTACCCTGTTTAATATC
Source organism: Desulfotignum sp. (assembly GCA_011390235.1). The sequence goes on along the minus strand of JAABSS010000020.1, from coordinate 4,143 downwards.
AACTGCAGGAATTATAATCATAAGGTCATATCTTTTTTGTGCCGGGTGTCATGAGATCCAGGCAAATATGTGATGCTCACAGGCTGCCCTTGCTGGAAAGTGTGCCTGCAATCTTGTCATTAATGCGGGTTGCCTGGTGCAAAGAGCGCCCCATGGCTTTGAATATGGATTCCAGCACATGGTGTTCATTGATACCGTAATGGGCATTGATGTGCAGGTTGAACCTGCCTTCGGTACAGAATGCCTGAAAAAATTCCTTGGCAAGAAATGCATCAAACGCAGTACCTGATTTAAGATTTTGTGGAAAGTTATATACAAGATAGGGTCTGTTGGATATATCTATGGTGACACTGGAAAGGGCTTCATCCATTGGCACGCAATTGTCACCAAACCGCTGTATCCCTTTTTTGTCCCCAAGGGCTGATAATAATACCTGCCCCAAAACAAGACCGGTATCTTCCACTGTGTGGTGCCAGTCAACTTCCAGATCACCTTTGGCCAGGATCTTAAGATCAAAAAAGCCATGGGTGCTGAAGGCTGTGAGCATATGATCAAAAAAGGCAATGCCGGTAGTGATATCTGCTTTGCCTGATCCATCCAGATCCATTTGGATCTCGATCTGCGTTTCTTTGGTTTTTCTTGAAACCCCTGCATCCCGCGCCATGAGACACCCTTTGAAAATAAATGACACCTGTTTTTATCAGCAGCCACCCGCTGTCACGCCACAAAACGTTGCTGTAATGAATCCGCAAATTTTACGCAAATATACACAAATTGTCAATTTATTTATTGCACAGGTCTCGGGAAATCCAATTCATGACTTGAAAATCACACATTTTTGCATTAATATTAAATAATTTAACAAACAATATATTACTCTGGATAAAAGCCATGGCCATCAACCAGATTTCAAACAATATATATCCCGCACCATATAACCATAGTTTCGGGGCATCGAAAAATGCATCCCCCACACCGCAAGTTTCCAGAACCGGCCAGGCAGAACACACCCCCAAAAACCAGAAAACAACCCACCCCCCAGATAACCAGGATCCAAAACCTTTTGCAAAAACGACTGCTGCGGCATCCAGCAGCACCTTCACCACGGCAGAACGGTTGCTGCTGGCTGAACTCAAAAAAACCGATACCCAGGTCAGACAGCATGAAATGGCCCATGTGACAGCGGGCGGGGGTGTGGTTACATCCGGTGCCAGATTTGCCTATAAACGAGGACCGGACGGCCGGACCTATGCGGTTGCCGGAGAGGTCGGCATTGACGCATCCCCGATACCCGGAGACCCCCGGGCCACCATCCAAAAAATGCAGCAGGTAAAAGCAGCCGCCCTGGCACCGGCCAGCCCGTCAGCCCAGGATCTGAAAGTGGCTTCCCGGGCCACTGTTCTGGCTGCAAAAGCAGCATCAGAACTGATGGTTCTCCAGGCCAGAGAACGGGCTTCCGCCAATGAATCCCAGGCCTTTGGCAACATGAAAAATGCCTCCAGTTCCTATATAAAGGTCAATGACCTGCCTGAAACAGATACCCATACTTTCGCTTTGTCTGTTTAGCCTCTTTTCCGGCGGCTTTTTTTTTGCCTATTTGATCAATTTTACAATCTGCCTGAATGCATCACCTTTCGCCCTTTGTATCAGCTCAAAAAAAACCATTTCCACACAGGTTATCTGTGCCCCGGACTGTATTGTTCTGCGAAGTCCAATGTCTTTGTTTTCTTTGGTTCTGGAGGACACGCAATCTGAAACCACCTGCACTTCATATCCTTTGTTGAGCAAGTCATAGGCTGTCTGAAACACGCAGATATGGGTTTCAATGCCGGTGATCAATATCTGATTTCTGCCCAGGGCATCAAATTTTTCCATGAATACCGGTTCCTGACAACAGGAAAAAACATCCTTTTCAATGGGGGTCTCTTTAGCCATCAGGTGCGCAATATCCGCCACTGTCGGCCCGAGTTTGCCGGGTATCTGCTCCATCCACAGAATCGGCACCCCCAAAATCTGCATTCCTTTTATCAATCTTTCCAAAGATTGAAACAGCGTTTCTTTTTCATACATCAGCTGGGCCAGCTGACCCTGGACGTCCACCAGAAGCATGACCGTATTGTCAGTGGAAAACATGGATAACCTCCTTTATCAAATGATTGCTTGAAAATCTGCAACTGCCGGATAAACTATCTAACAGGTTTTCAACAAAAACAAGTTTTTTTAATGTATGACACATGACAATTATTGTCATATTGTCTGGCGATAATTGGTATTTTCATCTGTGTATGCCCCATGGCGTTGCCTTGGACAGCCCGGTTTGTCTAATTCGATACAAAATCAAACCTCCTGCATGTTTTTTGCATGTTTTCTTTTTTGAAAAGAAATGATAAAAAAAACAGGGAGGCAGAAAATAATGATTTCATCCATTCACAACAATTCGTCTGCAATGCAGGCATTTTCCAATCAGATAAATGCCAGTGCCAATAATGTCGCCAATGTCTTGTCTGATGAATTTAAATCCAGCAGGGCCCACAATGTGGAGGCAAAACCCCAGGGCGTATCCACAGTTATTTCAAAGGATACCTCCGCCGGACCCCTGGTGGAAGACCCCTTTAAAAACGACGGTTCACTCAAGGAATTGTCCAACACAGACATTGCCCGGGAAATGGTCCAGCAGATGACCGCCCTGCATGGTTTTGATGCCAACGCCAAAACCATTCAGACCCAGGATGACACGGTAGGTTCGGTCATTGATATGATAGGATAGCCAATGAAGCCCAAAAGCCGGTATTATTTATTACTGATCCTTGCTTTGACCTGTCTGGCCTGTGCAGACCACAAAGCTGCAGGACCAACAGGACCGCTGCAGACCCATCCCGGAACAGACCGCCCAGAATCAAAAATACCGGCACCGGATTTGTCCTTTCTCTCAGATACCCGCAAAATTATCGTAACAAAAGCCATGGAAAGCATTGGCACCCCTTATCACTGGGGCGGTCACACCCCTGACCCGGGATTTGACTGCAGCGGTCTTGTATTTTATACCCACCAGATTGCTGGAATCCAGGTTCCCAGAACGGCTGCTTCCCTGTTCAGCCATGGACGAAAGATTCTGAGGCACCAGCTTGTGCCCGGAGATCTTGTGTTCTTTGCTGCGCCAAAGAAAAAAGCATCCATCCATGTGGGAATTTATACCGGTGGCAGCTGGTTTATCCATGCCCCTGGACAAGGCCGGCAGGTAACCGGTTCCCGGCTGAGCAATCCCTATTTTCAAAAAAATTATGCAGGTGCCAGATCCTGGCAGTGACCTTTTCCTGCCGCAAATTTTTCGCTTGCCGCATTTATCCGTCAGTGGGGTCACTATTTGCTTGCTTCGGTGTCAAATGGTTGATAACTTCTTCAATTGCCAGGCTACAAAAATGAATAGGTAAAATCGAATACTTATCATTCAAAACTGAAACCCAAACATTGACATACTCTCCCCTCCCATGTAGTTTTGCGTTGATCAATCATAATTTCTATAATGGAGCAGATAAGAGCTTGGTGGTCACGCTGGAAAAAAACACACACGTAACAAAATTCGGATTCAGGTTCAACCACGGAGGTGCCCATCTGTCGCGCACCATGATGTTGGAAGACCTGAGCAGCCTGCTGGGATATATCAATGACCCCAATGCCGACAAAAAAGACTATCTTAAGGCCATCAAAGCAGACAATTGCCTGGGCAAGCGGTCGGGTAAAACACGTGAATTGACCAGCCGCCATCTGGTGAGTCTGTATTCCCTGGATACCACTGATATCCTTTTCAGAACTTTGCTGTTTTTCTGGCACCGGGACCCGGCCGGCCGGCCGTTGCTGGCACTGTTGTGCGCCTGTGCCAGGGATTCGGTTCTCCGGGCCACGATTCCTTTTATATTGAACCTGCCCGAAGGGTCTGTGGTCACCCGGGAGATCATGGCCGCCCATATCGATGACAGGGAACCAGAACGGTTCAGTCCGGCCACCCTGAAGTCCACGGCCCAGAATATCAATGCCACCTGGACCCAGTCCGGCCACCTTCAGGGCCGTGTCAGAAAGATCCGCACGCCTGCAATCCCCACACCCGGCAGTGCTGCCTACGCCCTGCTGCTGGGATACCTGACC
>JAABSS010000019.1 GCA_011390235.1 Desulfotignum sp. | reverse complement strand
GGTCAAACTGCTGCGTACCATTCAGGAAAGAGAGATTCAAAGAATAGGAAATGACAAACCGATCCGGATCGATGTCAGAATTATTGTCGCCACAAACAAAAACCTGGAACAGGAAGTGAAGGACGGCCGGTTCAGAGAAGATCTGTTTTACCGCCTGAACGTTATCAATATCAAAATCCCTTCATTAAAAGACAGAAAAGAGGATATCCCCCTGCTTGCCCAGGACTTTTTAACTCTGTACGCACAAAAAAACAGAAAACAGTATAAAGGATTCACGCCCATGGCCATGGATGCCATGATAAAACATCCATGGCCCGGCAATGTAAGAGAACTTGAAAATGCCGTTGAAAGGGCGGTTATTCTGTCCATGGGGCAATATATCTCGGAAAAAGACCTGCCGGCGACTGTGATGGAAAACTACAGAGAGAATAACGATCCTGCAAATCCCCTGCCTGCGCTCGGCGGCAGATCCCTTGATGACATTGAAACCATGGCCCTGACAGAGACCCTGAAGCAGACCGGGGGGAACAAGACCGAGGCGGCAAAATTACTGCACATCACCCGAACAACGTTAAACAACAAGATCAAAAAATACCATCTGGATCTTGCCCAAATTTTATCAGACCGTCATGGTTGAACTAATGGCATTGTGGGCCATTGTCATGCAATCGGCTCCGGCTTCAAATACCGTTATTGGGTGCCAGGTATCCGGATTTGTTTTTTACTGTGTGGCCAATTCATTGGCGGAAAAATGCCAATATGTTTGGTTTGTCTTGTTCTGATTCAACAGGCCCCTAACCTGCTGGCAGGGTTTTATCCCCTGGTTTGATCACATACAGGGTCATGGGCTGGTCCACGCCCTTTAGATCAACCTCAGCAGACTCAATCACCGAAACCCGGAGTTTCACTTTTTCCAGCACAGCTTCGGAGGCAATGATCTGTCCTTTTTCTGCCCTGGCCTGGATCCGGCTGGTAACATTCACAGCCGGGCCCACTACCCCGTATTTGGTACGGGTGCGGGATCCGATATTTCCCACCACCACCTGGCCGGAATGAATGCCGATGCCCATGGCAAGATCCGGCAGGTCTTGCTCCGTTAATTCCCGGTTTACCCCGGGCATTTTTTCCTGCATGGCAAACGCACACCGGACCGCCCGCCAGGCAGTATCCTGAAGCGGTTCATCAAGGGGGTCAAAAAACACCAGAATGGCATCTCCGTAAAAATCCACAATAATGCCGTGGTGGCCCTGGATGATCTCAATCATATGAGAAAAATACCGGTTCAAAATGGCAACAATCAACTCAGGACCCAGGTTTTCAGACAGGCTGGTAAACCCCCTGATGTCTGACATGAGCATCACCGCTTCCCGCCGGCTGCCCCCAAGCTGGCCCGCTTCCGGATGCTTCATCAGGGTTCTTGCAAAATCCGGGTCCACATACCGGCCAAAGCTGTTGCGGATATGATCGCGTTCCTCCAGTCCCTTGACCATGTCATTGAAACTTTCCACCAGCTGCCCGATTTCATCGCGGCTTTCCACGGGTACGGGTTCTCCGTAATCACCGTCTGCCACCTCTTCCGCTTTGGTGGACAGCTGCTGGATCTGGCCTACCATCCGGCACATGTGAAACCGGATCAGTATCAGGACCAGGACTGCCAGCACAAAAATGCCGAAAGCAAGGACATTTCTGTAGGTCACAATGGGGCCTAAAATTGTTTGGCCGTCTGCAAACATGATAATGGTCCAGGGTACCTGATCAAGCTTGTAGAAACCTGCCACCAGATCAGGGGGATGGCCTTGTGACGTTACTGTTCCAAAAGATTGGGAATCCATTTTTTTCAAAATTGCCTGCTCCAGGGGATCGTCAGATCCGCCAAGAGACCGGCGGTCTGTCATGGTCATGTTGGTGTGGGCCATATAGGTGCCGGTTTCATCCACAATACAGGCCATGTCACTCTGCCACCATCCCAGTGCAAGGATATCCTTGAGCAGATAATCAAACTGCATGCGGATGGCAAGATGCCCCAGAATCTCTTGTGAAGGTCCGGACAGGGTGATGCGCATGGTCACGGTCTGGCCGTCTTTGCCTGCCTGGTACCGGGGCCCGGACACACTGGCGATTTTGGACCGGAAAAACCGCATGCCCGACTGCATATCAGCATTCATCCGGTCCATATACCCCATACCCGGCATTCCCCTTTCCCTGGTGGATTGTGGTGACCGGAGCGGTTCATATTCTACAGACACCACGCCCTCCATGAACTGCAGAAAACCGGTCACCTGTTCCGGGGAAATAATGGCGGCATTGCGGTCGGATGCCTGGAACAGGGCATTGAGCAGATCCACCGGTTTGAGCAGCCGCATTTCAATATAATGGGCAGCCCGCTGAAGCTTTACCACGGCGGATTCATTCCACTGGTCCAGCATGATGCCCCTGGCATACCAGAAACTTGCCACCCCTCCCAGCAGGAGAATCACCACCACGGGAATCAACAAAAGCAAAAGCAGTCTTGCCTGCAATGTCCTGAACCTGATGCGGGATAGGTGCATGTCTGTCCTTTTCATTGTGAATAAAGGGTATGCCGCAATGGTAACAATCCATCACTGTCAAGGCAAGGATATATTGCAGATCTTCAGATATGTCCGGACCTGTTTAAAAAATGTTTTTTTTGTCTCCTTTTGTCATGCAGATACAGGCTTTTTCTTGACACAGTGATCCACACCAAAGTATATAACGGAGAATTCTTTGGGTTTCTTTGGCGATATCTCTAATCCGGATGGAAGAAGCTATTATGGTGCCAGACACAAAAACAACTGAAAATTCAATTTCTGAAAAACTTGGAAAAGTAATTTTTTACCTTTTAAAAGAAAACTATATTACAAATGAAAACATTAATTATGCCAGGCGTATTCAGAAACGGCTTCAACCCCCCAGACCCCTTCTGGAGGTTCTCAAAGAGCTTGATTATGTAAATGATGAAAAAATCACCCTGGCCATTAAAGCGAACAGGGACAATCTCAAAGTTGGTACACTGCTTGTGGAACTCGGGTATGTTTCCAGAAAAGACCTGGACAACGCTTTGAAAGTCCAGCATGAAGAAAAAAACAAAAGAAAAATCGGAGATATTCTTATAGATAGCCGGGTCATTGATGAAAAAACCGTTATAGAAATGCTTTCCCTGCAGCTGGGGTTTCCTTTTGTAGAACCGGAATTCATAGAACTTGATCATGATCTTTTCCAGAAGGTCCCTTTTAAACTTTATATGCAAAACAGGTTCATTCCCATCAAAATGCAGGAAGACAAAATCCTGGTTGCATTTTCAGACCCCCTTCACAAACCCACTGTGGAATCGGTTCAGGCAATTTTTAAAAAAGAGATCGAAATTGCCATAACAAAACGGGACTCCATCGACTTTGCCATCCAGAAAATGATCCGGGAACAGAACAAGGACAAAAAACCGTTGACCATGGATGATGAATCCATTGTGGGTATTGTCAATACCATTATTATAAACGGTATCCGGGCAAAAGCCAGTGATATCCACATTGAACCGATGCACGACAGGTTCAGGGTGAGATTCAGAATCGACGGCATCATGCACCATATCAAGGATTACTCAAAAGATATCATGCCACATATTGCCAGCCGCATCAAAATACTGACAGGACTGGATATCACTGAGAAAAGACGTCACCAGGGAGGGCGTATTGATTTCCAGTTCAATGAATACAAGGTTGATTTGCGGGTCTCCACCTATATTACGGTCCATGGTGAAAAAATTGTATTCAGAATCATCAATAAAATGGACACACTTTTGACAGTGGAAGAACTCGGCATGCCCCCGAGAATGCAGGAAAATTTTATCGAACGTGCGCTCATGGCGCCAAGTGGTGTGACCATTGTCACGGGGCCGACAGGATCAGGAAAGACATCAACGGTTTACTCGTGCATCGGATATCTCAACACACCGCTCAACAGCATCATAACAGTAGAGGATCCGGTTGAATATGTCATTGACGGGATCGGCCAGTGCTCCATCAATGAAAAACTCAACCTTACTTTTGAGGAAACCCTTCGCCATATTGTCCGGCAGGATCCTGATATTATCGTCATTGGTGAAATCAGGGACTTCTTTTCCGCTGATGTTGCAGTCCAGGCTGCCCTGACAGGACATCAGGTATTGTCAACCTTTCACACGGAAGACAGTATCGGAGCGCTGATAAGATTGGTTAACATGAAAATAGAACCATTTTTAATCTCTTCAACCATCAATTGTGTGCTGGCCCAGCGGCTGTTGCGCAGAATCTGCCCCAATTGTAAAAAGAAACACATGCCGGGGGCGGGTGAAATAAAACTTCTGGGATACCAGGGTGAAGAACTCTCCGGCGGATCCTTCCACAGGGGAGAAGGATGCGGACACTGCAGAAACACCGGGTATGTCGGTAGAATAGCCGTCCATGAAATGCTCCTGCCGGATGAACATGTCAGAGATGCGGTTCTAAAAAACAGTACCAGCCATGAATTGCGGGAAATCAGTATCCAGAGCGCGGGCCTGGTAACCCTTTTTGAAAATGGGATATACAAAGCAGCCAAAGGAATCACAACCATTGAAGAAGTTTTACGGTGCCTGCCGAGACTTGTCCCCCCCCGGCCCCTTGCCGAAATAAAACGACTGCTTGGAGGATAATTTTGCACAGGGAGAGATCATTTCTGGAAATCATTGAGGACTTTATTGAATCCGACAGGGTTACACTTCCCCCGTTTGATAAAACAGCGCTGAGAATCCAGCAGGAAATTCAAAAATCAGATGTTTCTATTTCCAGAATAGAAAAACTGATTATTGTAGATCCTGCCATGTCAAGCCAGATTCTGAAAATTGCAAATTCCTCCTTCTTCCGGGGGCTTTCAAAGGTAATGAATGTAAGGGAGGCCATTGTCCGGATGGGTTTGAATGAGATCACAAAAATGGTCATGATTCTGAGCCAGAGAAAAATGTACGCGACCCAAGATGTTTTTATCAAAAATTACCGCAATACCCTTTGGCAGCATGCTCTTGTCTGTGCCCTGGTGAGCCAGTGGGTTGCAAAGGAAGCAGGATTTGAGGAATCCACACAGGAAGTGTTTTTTGCATCCCTGATGCATGATATCGGCAAGCTTTTTCTCATCACGGTGATTGAAAAAATCAAGCTTTCAAAAGAAATTGCGTTCATACCGTCAAAATCTGTCATCAATGAAATCATTAAAACCCAGCATGCTGAACAGGGGTACAAACTGTTAAAAAACTGGAATATCCCTTCACAGTATTGCCAGGTGACAAAAGAACATCATGACAAAAAAATAGACCCCTCGAACATACCCTTAATAATTTTACGACTGGTGAACAAGACCTGTAATAAGGTAAAAGCCAGTAACAGCAAGACCAACCCAGCCAGCACTCTGCCAGATAGTTCTATAACAGCTGAAGCAAATTTTTTTGGATTTTCAGAAATAAAACTGGCGCAGCTTGAACTCAAGGTTGAAGATTCATTCAAGAGGGTCAGCGCCCATTACAATATCTCTGATCCCGCAAGTTAACATATCCCGGGCTTGCCCAAAGGCCTGTTCCATACATTCCATTTTTGATACCGTGCTAAAATCTGTTTGACAGATATGGATGCCGGGTCTATTTTACACAATTGGCCGGAACCATGAATGTCAAGGACCCTCACATATGCAACCATCCACAACCCGAACCGTTCTCATGGATGCCCGGATGGCAGGACCTTTGTTCATGCTGTCTGCCGCCCTTTTTTTTACCCTCATGTCCACCTTGGTCAAACTGATGCCGGACCATTACACGGTCTGGCACCTGGGATTTATCCGCTGCTTTGGCGGGATGCTGGTACTGACAACCGTGTTCAGCCGCAGAAAAAATCCCTTTAAAGGACACAAAATACCGCTGCTGATACTCAGGGGCTGTGCCGGATCTCTGGCCTTTTTTTTTGTGGTGTCTGCCCTGCGCACCCTGCCCATGTCCACGGCAGTGGTACTGTTTTATTCCTATCCTGCCTTTGCCGCCCTGTTCGGGTTCATCATATACAAAGAACAGGTGAACCGCCTGCAGATAGCATGCATTGCCGTGCTCCTGGCAGGCGTAGCCATTCTGTTTGATTTCCGGCTTTCCACCAATGCCCTGGGCCAGGCCATGGCCATTATCGGGGCCCTGCTGGCCGGATTCACGGTCACCATTATCCGGTCTCTGCGGGAGCACAACGGCCCGGTGATCATCTATTTTTATTTCTGTACCATGGGCACTTTGGCCACCCTTCCCTATTGCCTGTTCCACCCGATTGTTCCTGCATCCGCTGTTGAATGGGCCATGACCGCAGGGATCATTGCCGTGTCCGTGGCAGCCCAGCTGCTCATGAACCAGGGATTTTTCTTCTGCAGGGGCTTTGAAGGGGCCGCCTACATGTCCAGTGAAACCCTGTTTACAGCGGTGGTGGGCATTGTCTTTCTCATGGAACCGGTCTCCTGGCATCTGGTTGCCGGGGGCCTGCTCATTGTGGGCTCCGGCCTGGCCATGCACCGGCTGGGACGGGTAAAAACAAAATAAAAGGAACCACAGTATGATTTTATTCAATCCCAAAACCGCCTCCTACGACCATCTGGATCCGGCATCCAGGCAGATCATGGAAAAAACCATAGCTTTTTTTGAGAACCGGGGCAAAAAAAGATTAAAAGAAGATTTTCACCAGCGGGTATGGTACCAGGATTTTCTGGATTTTTTAAAGGAAAACCAGATTTTTGCCACCCTGCTCACCCCGGAAAAATATGCCATAGACAATGACAACGCCCGGTGGGACACACGGCGCATCTGTGATTTCAATGAAATACTGGGGTTCTACAACCTTGCCCACTGGTATACCTGGCAGGTATCCATCCTGGGACTGGGTCCCATCTGGATGGCGGACAACGAGGGTATCAAGAAAAAAACCGCACAGCTTCTAAAAGATGGCCATATTTTTGCCTTTGGCCTGTCTGAAAAAGACCACGGTGCAGATCTTTACGCCTCGGACATGGCACTGACCCCCCTGGGAGACGGAAAATACGTGGCAGACGGCGGCAAATACTATA
>JAABSS010000018.1 GCA_011390235.1 Desulfotignum sp. | reverse complement strand
GAAGTGAGGAGTGAGGAGTGAGGAGTGAGGAATCAAGTTTAGAAATGATAATTGAGAAGGGAAATATATGAAAGCCTGGAAATGTACTGTATGCAATTATATTCATAAAGGTGATACCCCGCCGGACAAATGCCCGGTATGCGGGGCCGGCAGAGACAAGTTTGTGGAAATTGAGGTCCCTGCCGGCAACGGTGGCGGCGCTGGTACCGGAAAACAGGAACCTGACCCAAAAGCGGAAAAAACAGCACCGGCTTCCCCCCGGACATTGTACCAGCGGATGACAGATTTGATGGTCCGCCACCATGCCCACCCCATCCTGGTGCATACGCCGAACGGGGTTCTGCCGATTGCAGTTGTCCTGTTTATCTTGGCCTGGGTGTCTGGCGCATCCCTGCTGGCAACGGCCGCATTCATCAACCTGGTCTTTGTGGTGCTGTCCCTGCCCCCGGTACTGCACAGCGGTTTTCTGGTGTGGCAGAAAAAATACAACCAGGCGGATACGGTTTTGTTCAGAATCAAAATCCTGGCTGCTGCCCTGACCACCGGGGCCTGCGTTATTTCTTTGGTCTGGTACCTGCTGGACCCTGATGTTTTGTCATCTCCTCTGGCCGTGGCATTTATTTTCATAAATGTTGTTATGGTGGCATCTGCGGGTGTGGCCGGTTACATCGGGGGCAAGCTGGTATTCAAGGACTGATTGCTGTTTTCATCCATCACTAATTCATCCACCACCAAATTGTAAAGGAAGCATATTATGGCAGACCTTATCACCGTGAACCCGGACAACTCTCTGAACGTGCCTGATCATCCGGTCATCGGGTGTATCCCCGGAGACGGCACAGGTCCTGATATCTGGCATGCCACCCGGCCGGTGCTTGATACAGCGGTTGACACGGCCTATGCCGGCCGGCGCACCATTGAATTCAGGGAACTGCCTGCCGGAGAAACCGGATTCCAGAAGACCGGAGAATGGCTGCCCAAAACCACCCTGGAGCAGATCAAACAATTCCGCGTGGCCATCAAAGGCCCCATGACAACACCGGTGGGAGAAGGCATGCGCTCTCTTAATGTGGCCATCCGCCAGGAACTGGATCTTTTCGCCTGTATCCGGCCGGCCCGGTATATAAAAGGGGTGCCCTCCCCGTGCAGCAACCCCGCTGCCATTGACATGGTGATTTTCAGGGAAAACACCGAAGACCTTTACGCAGGTATAGAATGGCAGTTTGGCAGTGAGGATGCAAAAGAGATCATTGATTTTATCAAAAACAAAACCGGCAAGACCCTGGCACCGGACACCACCGGCATCGGCATCAAACCCATCAGTGAAGCCAACACCAGACGTCTGGTGACCAAAGCCATCCAGTATGCCCTGGACAACAACCGCAAAAGCGTCACCCTCATGCACAAGGGCAATATCATGAAATTCACGGAAGGGGCATTTCTCAACTGGGGCCTGGCAGTGGGAAAAGAGGATTTTGCCGGTACCGTTATTCTGGAAGACCAGCTGTGGAAAGACTTCAACGGAAAGCTCCCCTCCGGAAAAATCCTGCTCAAGGACCGGATTGCCGACAGCATGTTTCAGCAGGTGCTGCTGCGGCCTGAAGAGTATGACATCATTGCCGCCCCCAACCTGAACGGGGACTATATTTCAGATCTGCTGGCTGCCATGGTGGGGGGACTGGGACTGGCCCCGGGGGCCAACATCGGAACAGACTGCGCCGTGTTTGAAGCAACCCACGGCACCGCTCCCAAATATGCGGGACAGGACAAGGTCAACCCGGGGTCCCTTATACTGTCAGGTGCCATGATGCTGGATCACATGGGGTGGCATGAGGCTGCCGATCTGATCCATGATGCCCTGCAAAAGGCCATCACTGCCAGAACCGTCACCTATGACCTGGCCCGGCAGATCCCGGGTGCCACCGAGGTATCCTGCTCCGAGTTCGGCCGGCAGATCTGCAAGCAGATGACAAAAGAGGTATGTGGGGTGAGGGGTGAGGTTTGAGGGAAAAAACATATTAACAAAGACTTAACTGATTTGAACCGTGACATGTTTCCCTGTTCTTTCAATCATATCCACCAAAGCGTCAATGGTAAATTTTCCTGACTTCCCCCTCATGACATCAGAAACTCTCGGGCGAGTGACGTTTAGTAGACAAGATGCTTCTTCCTGTTTCAGTTGCTTTTCTTTGATCCATTCGCTAATTTGACACATCAATTGGGCTTTAATTTTTAACTTGGATGCTTCTCTATGTGAAAATCCTAAATCCTCAAAGATATTATCATTTTTTGAAGTAATGTGGGTAATTGATGTATTGATCTTGCTCATGATTTCACCTCATTAACGACAGCATTATATCTGGTTTTCGCTATTTCAATATCCCTTGAACTCGTTTTCTGAGTTTTCTTTTGAAAAGCATGGAGTATGTAAATTCTTTCAGCAAATTTGGCCACATACATTATTCGAAATGTTTTTTTATCACTACTGATCCGAATCTCTTTAACGCCAGGTCCAACGGTTTGAAAAGGTTTCCAGTTTTCTGGATCAAGCCCGTTTTGTATTCGGTGCAACTGATAACCAGCCTCTTTTCTTGTTTCATCTGGAAAAGCCAGCAAATCTTTGTAGGTTGTTCCGACCCAATAGATTGCTTTCTCTTCTTTCATACAGATCAATGTATAAAATTAGATACAATATGTCAATCCTAATTTTGCCTTTTGCCGAATTTTGCCCAAAAAGGCAACACCTGTTTACCGTCTTCTGCCAGCGATTTATAAAGGCTTGCCCGGGATCCCTGATCCTGTCCGGCGCCATGATGCTGGATCACATGTTATGGCATGAAGCCGCAGACCTGATCCATTGAGTGCCATGCAAAAGGCCATCACTGCATAGCCCGGAATCCGTTTACATTCCAGGATACCAGCCGAAGTTCCCGGGTACCGGGATCAGAAGTTGGGGTCATGACAGTATTCTCTAAAAAAGCATGATGCGGGCATCAGCCGCCACACAGTTATCAGGGGTGCAGATCACCGGGTTCAGGTCAATGGATTCAAAAAAAGGTTCCAGATCCATGATCAGCGCCGAAAAGGTTACCATCAGATGAACCAGTGCTTCCATGTTCACCCCGGGCCGGCCCCGAAATCCATGGAAAACCGGCTTTGCTCCCAGAGAATCCACCATGGAATATACATCTGTGGGCTTCACCGGTGCCATCCGGATGGCAGTATCATTATACAGTTCCACCCCGGTTCCGCCGGGTCCCAAAACCACCACCGGACCAAACTGGGTATCATTTTTGGCCCCCACCAGAATCTCGATACCGGACACCATTTCCTCCACCAGAACCTGGCTGCACCCTTTCAGGGACAACAGCCTTTCCATGTGTTCTGCAAGAATGTCAGGATCCTGTATTCCGGTGACCACAGCCTGGTGCTCGGTTTTATGCACAATGTCGGCAGACACGGCCTTGATTACCACGGGTCCTGCACCGGCTGCCAGAAACTTTTGTGCCGTGTCCGGAGAATCGGTTACAATCCCTTTGGGGATGTCCAGCCGGCATTCTGTCAGCAGTTCTTTGGCCTGCGGTTCCAGGATCCAGCCCATGGGCTGTGCCTCTGCAATGATTTTGTGCATTTTTGACGTCATCACCATGGTCTGCACCTCTTCAATGCCTTGGCCATGAGCACGGCACCCTCCACAGAAGAGGCCACTGGAATCTTGTTGAGCGCAAACCCTTCTGTAATAATTTTGTACTTATCTTCCTTGGGAACATAGGCAATCAGGGGCTTGCCCTCGTTTCTGGCCACCTGGCTCAATTTGGCCCCTATGTCCGCGGAAATTCCCGGAGAATACGGCAGCAGCAGGGCCAGGATACAGTCAAGGTTCTGGTCCCGGGACAGGTGGCGTACGGATGTGAGAATATCAGCATCCACACAGGAACCGGTCAGGTCCAGAGGATTTTCCAGGGCGGCAATTTCCCGGATTGCCGGGGACAGCCTGGACCGGATGGCATCAGCAGTGGAAGATGCAATTTTGGGGATATCCAGGCCGTGGTGGCCGCAGGCATCTGCCGCCACCACCCCGTGTCCGCCGGAAACCGAAACAATGCCCACATTGCCGAAGATTCCCCTGGGGTAACAGCTTAAGGCCTCGCAAAAAGAGGTGAGTTCATATTCCGTATCTGCCTCTGCCACACAATGCTGCTGCATGATCTGTGAAAACACGCGGTAGTCACCGGCCATGGAAGCGGTATGGCTGGAGGCGGCTGCAATGCCTCTGGCGGTTTTGCCCGCCTTGAGCACCACAATGGGTTTGGAACAGGTCTCGGCCCGTTTGATAAAATCCCTGCCTTCCCGGCAGTCAAAACCTTCAATATAAAAGGCAATGACCCGGGTGGCCAGATCCTGCTCAAACCAGTCGATCATGTCTGTTTCCCGAAGACAGGCTTTGTTGCCGATGCTCACTGCAGATGACACCCCGATGCCCTCGCCGGCAAATTTCACCATCTGGTCCACCAGCACCCCGCCGCTCTGGGAAACAAATCCGATATTGCCTTTTTTGGGATGGATAATACGCTCTCCAGGCAAAAAGAATGTATCCACAGCATCAGGAGAATAAATCCCTAAACAGTTGGGACCCACAAAAGGAAAGTCTGCACTGGCAGCCATGTCTGTCACCTGTTTCTGCAGATCCCTGCTGCCGGATTCAGCAAACCCGCCGGAAATGATCACCGCCCCTTTTATGCCTTTGTCAATGCACTGGGACACAACTTCAGGAACAAACCTGGCCCTTACCGCAATCACGGCCAGGTCCACGGGAATTTCAATATCTGCCACGCTCCTGTAGAGGGGTTCCCTGTTGAGCTGCCCGCCTTTGGGATTGACCGCAAATGTCTGTACCGGATACCGCAGGTGATTTTTATTGTAAATCACATTGGCCGGGTGGCTGTCATGGGAGGTGGACACCCCGATGACAGCCATGGAAGACGGTCTGAAAAGGGAGGTCAGGTCCATAGGGGGGTTATACCGGTTCAGTTGCCCTGGTCGGCCAGGAAATCGTCATACATTGATTCCAGACCCAGTTTGTGTTTGGATTCCTCCTGGACCAGCATCGAAAAAAGCTTTTTGGCATCCTGGTTATCGGTCTGATCGGCAAGGGCCTGGTACAGCTTCACCGCCTTTTCCTCTCTTTTCATGGCCAGCTTCAGAATTTCAGGCAGGGGCATGCCTTGTTCATATTCCTGCTCCACCATGTAATCACTGATTTTCAGATCTGGTATATTTTTAAACTCATAGGAATCAATTTTTTCCTTGTTTCCGGAAATATCAGACAGCAGGGCTGCATGTTTTTCTTCTTCTTTGGCAAAATTTTCAAAAATACCCTTAAGGGATGCCCTGGTAGCCTCTTGTGCAAGCGCGTTATAGAATGCAACCGCTTCTTTTTCCTTGCCGATGGCAAATTCCAGTATTTCATCAATGGATCCAAAATTCATGGGGATTTTCCTCCTGATTTATGTTTTTCACAATTTTCACAAATGGGTGCATACCTGATTCATTATAGGACAAGCCTGTATCATATCAGGTAAAATACCAGTTTTGCTAAAGTTTGTATACCAGATTCAGGGCAATCGCAAGTAACTTTTAGGCGTGATTGAATATTGCTGCCAGGGCAGCTGCAACATTTTCATATTCAAATGTAAACCCCAGATCCAGCAACGCTTTAGGGGTGGCTTTCTGACTTTGGAGCAACGCAGCTCCCAGCTCTCCCATGACCAGCTTCACCATAAAGGCCGGGGCGGGCACCAGTGCGGGCCTGTGCAATGCCTTTCCCAGGGCTTTTGCAAAATCCCGCTGCCGGACAGGTTCGGGTCCTACCAGGTTACAGGTTCCTGAAAAATCCGGTTTTTGTGCCAGAAAATCCACGGCCCGTACCAGATCCTGAATATGTATCCAGGAAAACCACTGACGTCCGCTGCCCAGCGAACCGCCGGCAAACCATTTGTATACCGGGGACATAACTGACAACGCCCCGCCGTCCCCGAGCACCACCCCGAAACGCATGATATTTACTGATGCCCCGATATCCTGTGCCTTGCGGGCTTCCGCTTCCCAGTCCAGACAAACCCGGGCAAGAAAATCCGATCCTGTTTCTGCGTCTTCTGTAAGCAATTGTTCTTTGCCGTCTCCATAAATGCCTACAGCAGAAGTGCTCAGCAGTTTTACTGGTTTGTCTTTTGCCATGGCCGCCACAAGATTGCGTGTAGTAAGAATCCGGGAATCATAAATAGCCTTTTTATAGGCTTTGTTCCAGCGTTTGAAAATATTTTGCCCGGCCAGGTTGATAATGGTATCTGCCCGGGCTGCGTAATCCTGCCACACCCCCTGCTGTGTGAGGTCTGCCTGGACCCATTCAAAATTATCAAATTCCTGCGAAAAAGGATGGTCTTTGGAAGTGCCCAGCCCTGTAACATGCACATTTTTTTGCAGAAAATGCCTGGACAGGTGTGTTCCCACAAAACCGGATGCACCGGTGATCAGCAGTCGTTCCATGGATGGTCTCCTGTTGTCTTGGGTTAATAAGTATAATCATAACCATGAATTTTCAGTCCACAACCGCTCATTTGTCTGTTGTTTCAAAGTAATATGAGATCTCTGACTGTCAGGCCCGCACAGTGGCCGGTCCAGGCACTTTTTTGTTTTGGATTTGACAACTGCCGCCGGGTCAGCCTACATTACAGGCATTTATTTTGCATATATTTTGCATATGTTATATCCATTGACACCAAACATCTTTTCATTATGCAGCACATGCAATTTACCCAAAAGAGGAGGTTTCCATGATCGGAATCATCGGCAGCGGAAATGTCGGCGCCAACACGGCTTTTTTTCTGGCGGAAAAAGGGGTGGATCACATCACCCTGTGCGACATCCAGGAGGGACTGGCCCGGGGCAAGGCCCTGGATATGATGGAGGCAGCCCCCATCCGGGGATACAGGACCTGTATCCAGGGCACAGATGATCCGGATACGGTTCTCAATGCAGACATCATTATCATCACAGCCGGTGCTGCGCGCAAATCCGGCATGGACAGAGATGCCCTTTTCAGGGAAAACAAAGATATCATCAAAACATATGCAGAAAAAATCACCAATCCCGGCACAAAGGTCATTGTGGTTACTGAGC
>JAABSS010000017.1 GCA_011390235.1 Desulfotignum sp. | reverse complement strand
AGGGGCAATTTTGTATCACATCAAAAAAGAAGCAAAGGAAAACGCAGCCTGGTATATCGGTGTCCAGGGCCTGGTGCGCATGGCACAATTTCTTGAAACAGGCCGATATCCGGTGGACACCATGGTCACCGTAACCAAAGGCAATGACAAAAAACCCCATATGATCACCCGTCAGGGTTCTCCCATCCGCCTTTTGGCCGGCAGCTTTCCTTTGAGCAGCCTCATTACCACGGGCCAGTTCAATGGCCGTACGGTGGATCCGGATACCCACCTGGGATTTTTTGAAAACACCTTGAACATCATCCCGGATGCACCGGCAGATGAAATGTTCGGCTTTATCCGGCCGGGACTGGACAAGCCCACTGTATCCAAAGCCTTTCTGTCGACCCTTCTGGACAGAAAAGTGCAGATGGACTGCACCATGCATGGAGAAGAAAGGGCCTGCATCAACTGCAGCTATTGTGAAAGCATCTGTCCCGTTGACCTGATGCCCAGTTTCATCATGAAGGCCCTGGTGAGTGATGATATTGAAGAAGCTCTGGAACTGGGACTTCTGGACTGCTGCCGGTGTGGGCTGTGCTCTTTCACCTGCCCGTCCAAAATCGAACTGACACATATTTTATCTCAAGGTATGGATTTGCATCACAAGGACAAACAAGGATAACGATACAATATCATGAATCCCTTAAAAAAAATATTTGCGCTGCTGGAATATGACTTCAGTGATGCCGGAAAATTTGCCAAACTGGCACCTTTGTTCGATGCCACCAAAACCTTTTTTTTTCTGCCTTCTCCGAAAAACAAACAAGGGCCCTTCATTCGTGACCACCTGGACCTGAAACGGTATATGAGTTTTGTGATAATCTCCCTGCTGCCGGTGCTGTTTTTCGGGATATACAATACCGGATATCAGTCCGGTCTGGCCAGGGGAGAGACATTGGGGTTCTGGAGCGCATTTTTATCCGGTGCCTGGGTGGTGCTGCCCATTATTATCGTATCTTACGCAGTGGGGTTTTTCTGGGAGATTTTGTTCGCCGCCATCCGGCGCCATCCCATCAGTGAGGGATTTCTGGTTACAGGACTGCTGTTTCCCCTGACCCTGCCCCCCACCATTCCTTTGTGGCAGGTGGCAATGGGAATCTCCTTTGGCGTGGTCATCGGCAAGGAAATTTTCGGCGGCACCGGCAGAAACATTCTGAACCCGGCATTGACAGCCAGGGCATTTGTATTTTTCTCCTATCCGGTAACCATGTCCGGCAACATCTGGGTGGCAGGTGCAGATGCAGTGGACGGCATCACCGGTGCAACCGCGTTGGCAGTAAACGCAGAAGGCGGATCCAGCCTGTTTTCAACCCTGTCGGACCAGGGATTTTCCCTGTCCAACCTGTTTTTCGGATTTGTCCCGGGCAGCATCGGAGAGACCTCGGCCCTGTGCTGTCTGATCGGGGCAGTGTTTCTCATGGTCACCCGCATCGGCAATTATCGGATCATTCTGGGCGGCATTGCCGGCCTTGCCATCACTGCAATCCTGTTTTATTTTCTGCCCGGTACCAAAGGCACCTGGGCTGATGCCGGCCCCCTGTATCATCTGTGTGCCGGCGGATTTTTATTCGGTATTTCCTTTATGGCCACAGACCCGGTATCAGCACCCGGCACCGACCCTGGCCGGTGGATTTACGGGTTTCTCATCGGGTTTCTCACCGTGATTCTCCGGGTGGCCAATCCGGCTTTTGCCGAAGGTGTGATGCTGGCCATTCTGTTCATGAACGTATTTGCCCCTCTTATGGACCACCTGGTCATGAAACACAGAATTTCAAAGAGGATACCCAATGTCTGACAAAAAAAAATCATTTAAAAAAAGCCGGATATATGTGGTCATGTTTGCCCTTGGCACCGCCCTGGTATTCGGTGTGCTGATCACCGCCGCCGCCACCATGCTCAAGGAACGGCAGCTGGAAAACATGGCCCTGGACAAAAAGACCAATCTGCTGGAAGCTGCCGGCCTGGTGCCGGAAGACAAAAAGCCCACGCCTGAAGACATTAAACAGATTTATGATACCCATATCCGGGAGGTCCATGTGGATTCACGGGGCCGGATCATGGAAGCTCCCACCGGCAGCAGCCTGCAGCTGTACCTGATTCACACAGACCAGAAGGTGCAGGGGTATATTGTTCCCATCAGTACCAGGGGGCTGTGGGGCAAGATCCATGGATACATGGCTTTTGAACAGGACGGAGAAACGGTTGCAGGATTTTCCATATACAGCCATTCAGAAACCCCGGGCCTGGGCGGAGAGATTGAAAGCAACTGGTTCCAGGAAAATTTCAAGGGCAAAAAAATTCTGAATGCCAGCAACCAGCTGGTTTCCGTTGGTATTGCCAAGGGCAAGGTGGAAAACCTGCCCGATAAACTTCAGGACCACTATGTGGACGGCATATCCGGTGCCACCCTCACCGGCAGATACCTGAGCGAAGGACTGGAGGAAACCCTGACAAAATATGAACCGGTTTCCATTATTTTTCGTCAGAGAGAAAAAAGCCAGACACATGTAGAAACCATATTGGATGAATAAGGATATTTGTATGCACACCGATCTGTCCCATTACAAGGAAATCTTGATCAAGGGGATCTGGAGAGAGAATCCTGTAGCCTACCAGGTACTGGGCATCTGTTCGGCCCTGGCGGTCACCGTCAAAATGTCCACCGCCGTGGTCATGAGCATTGCTTTGACCCTGGTGGCCGGGTTTTCCGGCCTGATCATCTCATCTTTACGCCGCTGGATCCCCTCCAATATCCGGATCATTGTGGAACTGACGGTCATCGCTTCCCTGGTGATCATCACCGACCAGATACTCAAAGCCTTTTTGTATGACATATCCAAACAATTGTCCATTTTTGTGGGCCTGATCATCACCAACTGCATTATTCTGGGCAGGGCCGAGGCTTTTGCCATGGCAAACAACCCGACAGATTCCTTTGTGGACGGTATGGCCAACGGCCTTGGATACAGCATAATCCTGCTGGCTGTGGCGTTTTTGCGCGAACTGCTGGGGTCCGGGCAGTTTTTTGGATTTCCCGTTATCCCCCGGTTTTTATACGATATGGGATTCCAGGATATGGGCATCATGGTGCTGGCACCGGGGGCATTTTTCATTATCGGGCTGCTGGTCTGGCTGAAAAACAGCCTGCCCGGCGTATCCCATGAAAAAAAATAAGGAGCTGCCATGGGCGATCTGCTGAGTCTGTTTGTCAATTCCGTGTTCATCGGCAATATCCTGCTGGCCTATTTTTTGGGCATATGTTCGTTCATTGCTGTATCCAAAACCATTGAAACCGCCACAGGGCTGGGATTTGCCGTTATTTTTGTGCTCACCGTGACCAGTCCTGTGAACTGGCTCATCTACCATGGGATGCTGGCACCCGGGGCCCTTGCCTGGGCCGGATTTCCGGAGATGGATTTGAGTTTTTTAAAATTCATTACCTTTATTGCGGTCATTGCGGCCATTGTCCAGGCGGTTGAAATGGTCATTGACCGGTATTCGCCGCTGCTGTATGTCAGCCTGGGGGTATTTTTGCCCCTGATTGCCGTAAACTGCGCTATTTTAGGAACATCCTTGTTCATGGTGGAGCGCAACCACACATTCATCGAGTCTGTGGTGTTCGGGGCCGGGTCCGGTACCGGGTGGATGCTGGCCATCGTGTCCATGGCCGCCATTCGCAAAAAAGTCCGGTATGCAGATGTGCCGGCCGGGCTGGACGGGTTTGGTTTCATTATGATCATAGCCGGGCTCATGGCCATGACCTTTATGATGTTTTCAGGAATCACCCTCTAGCATAACAAGGAGCATGCAGTGATTTACCTTCTCAGTTTGTTGATATTTTCCGGCGTGATCATTATCCTTGTGTTTGTACTTTTATTTGTGGAAGCCAAAGTCACCACCCAGGGCAGCCATACCATTACCATAAACGACAGCAAAGACGATGCCCTCACGGTTTCCGGCAACCCCACATTGTTGTCCGCCCTGGCACAAAATGAAATTTTTCTGCCATCCGCCTGCGGCGGTTCCGGATCCTGCGCCATGTGCAAATGCAAGGTAAACGATGGGGGCGGTGCCATTCTGCCCACGGAACTGGCCCATTTGTCCAGAAAAGAAAAACTGGAAAATATCCGGCTGTCCTGCCAGCTCAAGGTCAAGCAGGATATGGCCATCCAGGTGCCGGAGTCTATTTTCAGCATAAAAAAAGTAAATGCCACCGTGGTGTCCAATGACAATGTTTCCACCTTTATCAAGGAGCTGGTGCTGGAACCTGAAGAACCCATTGCGTTTGAAGCGGG
This sequence comes from Desulfotignum sp., assembly GCA_011390235.1. Next base: position 2,844 of record JAABSS010000017.1, on the reverse strand, counting down.
CGCCTATATCCAGATCGATGTGCCTGAATATGAACTGACTTTCAAGGATTTTCACATTGACAGCAAGTATGTGAGTGAATGGAAAAAATACAATCTGTTCGATTTGGCAGCCAAAGGGATCAAGCCGGGATTTCGGGCCTATTCCATGGCCAATGCACCGCATGAAAAAGATATCATCAAACTCAATATCCGCATTGCCACCCCGCCTCCGGGCACCGAAGGCATACCTCCGGGATTCGGCTCTTCTTTTGTGTTCGGGCTCAAACCCGGAGACGAGGTCAAGATCTCCGGGCCCTATGGCGAGTTCATGGCCAAAGACACGGAAAAAGAAATGTGCTTTATCGGCGGAGGCGCCGGCATGGCCCCGTTGCGCAGCCATATTCTCCACCAGCTGAAAGGCATCAACAGCAACCGCAAAATTTCCTTCTGGTACGGGGCACGGTCTGTCAAAGAGATGTTTTATCATGAAGAGTTCACGGAAATGGCAAAACGGTACGACAATTTCACCTATCATGTGGCCCTTTCCAGCCCGGAAAAAGAGGACAACTGGACCGGACTCACCGGGTTTGTCCACACCCATTTGATCAATTCCTATCTTAATGACCATGAAGATCCCACAGAAATTGAATATTACCTGTGCGGTCCCCCGCCAATGATCGATGCGGTCATTGACTCCCTTTATGAACTGGGAGTGGAAGATGACATGATTTTTTATGACAAGTTCAGTTAAAATAATATGATTTCGTTTCTGGGAAAACAATTGAAAAATCCCCTGGTCCTTGCCTCGGGCATCCTGGGCAACAGCTGTGATATCCTTACCCGGGTACACAAGGCCGGCTGTGGGCTTGTGACCATGAAATCCATTGGACCGGCCCCCAGGGACGGCCACAAAAATCCCACGGTAATTGACTTAGGATGCGGCATGATCAATGCCGTGGGCCTGCCCTCCCCCGGGTATGACCGCATGGATGGGGAATGGCAGGCCCTGGCGGACCGGGATTTCCCCCTTAATGCCAGCATTTACGGCGGATCAGTGAACGAGTTTGTTGAAGTGGCCCGGTTTGTATCGGACCAGGGACCCGATTTTATTGAAATAAATATTTCCTGCCCCAATTCCGATCACCACGGCATGCTGTTCGGAGTGGATGAGAAAGCGGCCCATGCTGTAACAGCAGCGGTGAAAAAGGTGATTGATGTACCGTTGATCGCCAAGCTCACCCCGGCGGCCCCGGATATCGGCCGCATTGCCAAAGCATGTGAAGATGCCGGAGCTGATGCCATTTGCGCAGTCAACACCGCCGGCCCTGGTATGGTCATAGACATTGAAACCAAAATGCCGGTCCTGGCATTCAAAAAAGGCGGCCTTTCCGGCCCCATGATCAAACCCATTGCCGTGCGGTGCGTGTATGATATCTTCAGGGCCGTGTCCATACCCATCATCGGTGTGGGCGGTATCACCACCGGTGAAGATGCCGTGGAAATGTTTATGGCCGGTGCCACTCTTGTGGGCATGGGATCTGCAGTGCGGTACCGGGGAATCCAGGTGTTTGACATGGTGAACCGGGAACTCAACGACTGGCTGGCTGCCCACCACACCACCCGGGATGCGGTTATCGGTGCGGCCCACCATTCAGCCGGAAAACCGACCGGAACAATCACCCATGATCCGGTTTCCATTGCAAAAGACCCTTCCAGCCAATACAGGAAAAACACCCCATGATTTTCGATCAGAAACCTGTCATGGCCCAGGTGGCCCGAAAAACCGTGCACAATCTTTATTTCACCACCTTGTTTTTTGACTTTGCCATCGATTTTCATCCCGGCCAGTTCATCATGGTGTGGATTCCCGGGGTGGATGAAAAGCCCTATACCATCTCATTTCATGAAAAAGATTGCTTCGGTATCACCATTGAAGCCAAAGGGATATTTTCGCGCAGGGCTGCAACCCTGTCTCCGGGGGATATGGTGGGTATCAGGGGACCGTTCGGCAATGGTTTTGACATCATCTCCTCTCCTCATGCAGCGGTGGTGGCCGGCGGCTGCGGCATGGCGCCCTTAGCCCCCCTGGTGGAACGGCTGGATCCGAACCTGTTTTTTGTCCACGGGGCCAGAACAAAGGATTTTATCCTGTATCCCCAGCGGTTTGCAGCCAAACGCCATTTTACAACAGATGACGGCAGCCTGGGCCATGCAGGATTTGTCACCGACCTGCTGTCAGCAGAGATCCAGCGCCGGAACGATCAGGTACAACCGCCTTTTGACATGGTGTATGCCTGCGGACCGGAAGTGATGATGCATGCGGTCTTCACCCTGTGCGAAGCCCACGGCATCCCCTGCCAGGTATCTCTGGAACGGTATATGCGGTGCGGGTTCGGGGTATGCGGTGCCTGCGTGTGCAGTGACCAGGTCGTGTGCACGGACGGCCCGGTGTTTAGTTCGGACCAGTTGGACAAAATGGGAGATTTCAACTGCACTGCCCTGCTCAAATCAGGAAAGCCGGTTGTCCTGTCTGAATATGTATCCTGGCGATGCCAGTGATATCACAGGAAAACAACCCGGTAAACCATACACAACCAAACAGAGGATCCAATGACCCAAATGACCTATCAGGAATCTTTCATCACTTTTCTTGTCCAGTGCAACGCCCTGACATTCGGGGAATTCCAACTGAAAAGCGGGAGAATCGCCCCCTATTTCATCAACACCGGCATGTTTGACACAGGAGCAAAAATCAAACAGCTGGGCACCTACTATGCCCGGGCCGTGCACGACCATTTCAACACAGCATTTGACGGCATTTACGGACCAGCCTACAAAGGGATCCCCCTGTGCGTGTCCACGGCC
>JAABSS010000016.1 GCA_011390235.1 Desulfotignum sp. | reverse complement strand
GACGTGTTCTCTTCCGATCTCGTGGGAATGGACCAGGCTGTCAGAGATATGAAACAATTGGTAAAAGCGCTGTAGTAACATTCATGCCCTGGCGGGCACAACAAAAAATGAAAGCTGTAAGCTGTTAGCTGAGTATTGATGGCTGACGGCTGACGGCTTTCACATAAAACACATACACCAGGCTGCCTCACAAAATTTGTCCGGGATGTTTATATGCTGCACAATTCCAGCAGGCCCGACATGCCGGCAGCCCGGCTTACCCCGTGCGCATTGTTGGAAACCGGCATCAGAAAACCGGTATCAAGGCCGGACACAGCATTGGCCACACAAAAACTCTGACCGGCCCATTCCAGCATATCCTGGTCATTGTAATCATTTCCCACAGCAACAACCTGGTCGCGCGGGATTTTCAGTCCAGAGGCAAGCCATGCCGCAGCCTGACTTTTGGACGTCTGGTGGTGGAAGACCTCGATCCATGCAGACCGGTGGTCTAAAGGGGAGGTAGCATGAATCACGCTGTAACCGGCCAGCGCTGATTTCAGCTCAGCCAGCTGACCGGATACAAGCCCCCGGGGCACCACAGCCAGCACCTGGGTCGCTGATGCATACACCTCGGATTCAGGATGCAGGGGGCTGGCAAAAGACTGATACAAGTCAATCCGCTTGTAAAAATCCGGATTTTCATGTCCCTGGGATTTGTAGAAAAAAAAATGGGTGTCCGGAATGGCCTTGTGGACCATATAGTCAAATCCTGCCTGGTCAAAACAGGTGGTGATCTTTCTCACATCACGCCTGGAAATGGCAGAGTTCCGGAGAATCTTATTTTGTTTTATGTCCAGAATCCCGGCACCGGTGGAAAACAAAAGATAATCCACCGGCAGCAGATCATTTTCCAGGTTGATTGCAGCCAGGGCTTTTTGATAGGAGTAGAGACTGCGGCCTGTGGCAATGGCAACCACTATACCCCTGGACCGCAGCCGGGCAAGGGTGTCCAGATCTGTGTCTGAAATATCCTTGTCATCATTGAACAGGGTGCCGTCAAGATCTGTGATAAACAGATGCCGGTTCATGGGATAGTGTCTTTTTTTTTCCAGAAGCTGTCCACCGCCTGGAGGAGTTGAGCCATATCAAAAGGTTTCATGAGCAGGATTGCAGTCTGGATCCTGTCCAGAACTTCAGGCGGCGGTGTAATACCGGTACAGATGATCACAGGCAGTCCCGGGCGGATCTGCAAAATTTTTTCCATGAGCACATCACCGGTCATTTCCGGCATGGTATAATCTGTGATTAATGCATCATAGTGAAACGGTTTTTTTTTGAACAATTCCAATGCCGCCGGGGAACGGGTCATGATATCAACTGTATAGCCGTAATCTTCAAGCATTTCCCGTCCAACTTCGGCCAGATAGTCTTCATCATCCACAAATAAAATTCTTCTGCCCTGTACCTGCTGGATCACCTGATCCATCCTTTCATCACTGCCGGCCATTTTACCGGCTGCATATATTTTCTTTTGGTCTGCTATTTTTTCTTTTTCATGGCTTCCAGAAAAACACTTTCCATGGTACCCACCGGTTTTTCCTTCTGGTCCCCGGCAAACTGCTGCCAGTTTTCCGTATCCTTCTGGTCCGGTGGTGCCAGGGTAATGCGCCGGTTTTCCTCATCCACCTGCTGAACGAGCACGGTGACGGCATCTCCGGGTTTCAATGCATCAAAGGATTTGGCATCTGCAGCGTTCCTGACGGTTGATACGGGCATCAGACCTGTGACCCCCGGTTCCAGACCGATGAACAGCCCGAATGTCTCTCTTTTTTCCAGCCTGGCTTCCAGGATATCTCCTGGTTTGTATTTAACGGAAATCCCGGTCCAGGGATCCCCAAGGGCATCCTTGATGCTCAAAGAGACCCGTTTGGCATCCATATCAATGGATTTTATAACCACCTGGACCTGTTCTCCTTTTTCAACCACATCCTCCGGCCGCATAACCCTTCTGGTGTGGCTCATCTCACTGATATGCACCAGGCCGTCCACACCCGGCGCAATTTCCACAAACGCACCAAAACCGGTAAGGCGCACCACCTTTCCGGTCACCTGGTCACCCGGTTTGAAAGCCTTGTCCATGCTGTCCCAGGGATCTTCTGCAGTCTGTTTTACAGACAGGGAGATTTTGGGCAGGTCCTGCCCTTCCATATGGTCTATTTTCAGCAGTTTGACCAGCACTGCATCCCCGGGCTTCACCACCTCATCCGGTTTTTCGATCCTGGACCAGCCCAGCTCGGAAATATGCACCATGCCCTCCACACCCGGTGCCAGCTCGACAAATGCGCCGTAAGACATGAGCCGGGTAACGGTTCCATGGAGCAGATCTCCCACTGCCACATCTGCCAGAAACACCTGCTGGGCCTCTTTCATCTGCGCTGTCAGCAGATCTTTGCGGGATACCACAATATTCCGGCCGCTTTCCTCATACCGGGTGACCAGAAAATGATGGGTCTGCCCCACAAAATCCTCAGGGGTTTCCACATATTTGACATCCATCTGGCTTACCGGACAAAAAGCCCGTTTACCCAGGATATCCACATTGAATCCGCCTTTTATGACAGCCTTTACCTTTCCTTCCACAGGGGTTTTGTTTTGGGCCGCATCTTCCAGCAGGGCAGCTTTTCCCGCACCGGAAATGGCCCTGGACAAAATGATCTCGCTTTCACTCAAGGACACCACATACAAGGTTATGGTATCACCCGCCTGCCAGGGGAATTCCCCGTTTTCATCCAGCAGCTCGTTTTTTTCCACAACACCGTCACTTTTGGTGCCGGTATCAATATACACGCTGGCCCTGCCAACAGATATGATTTTTCCTTCCACCATATCTCCTGGTTTAAGTTCGCGGCCCATGTTGTCATCATAGGATGCAAAAAGTTCTTCAAAACTCAATTCTTCAGAATTGTTGTCCGGGTTTTCATCAAATTTTTCTGTCATGGTCTTTCTCCAAACAAGGCGGTTATGTAACACATGCCTGACTACTATACTTTACCACAGGCTGTGTAAAGCAAAAAAGTTTTATGGACACCGGCGGCCTGACCCCATGACGGCTCATGGCAGATCCGCATTGACCCGTTCCAGAAGCTTGTTGGCCAGATCTTCGGTAATTCCCGGCAGGGCGGTCAATTCGCCCACAGAAGCATTTTTCAGATTCTCCAGGCCTTTGAAACGGTGGAGAAGCAGCTTTTTCTTTTTGGGCCCGATGCCGGGGACAGTATCAAAAACAGACAGGCTGCCCCGTTTTTCCCGACGGCTGCGCTGAAAGGTGACGGCTACTCTGTGGGCCTCATCCCTTATCTGCTGCAGCAGGAACAACGCCTTTTTGGCAGATGCGGTGTTCAAAGGATTGGACCGGCCGGGGATATAAATCTTGTCCATATCTTCGCCTTTTGTTTCATCTTTTTTGGCCAGCCCGGCCACAGCAAATCTGCCATGGATGCCCAGTTCTTTGAGTACCGAGACGGCCATGCCCAGCTGCCCTTTTCCACCGTCCACCACCAGCAGATCCGGCCAGGTCATTTCTGTTTGTTCCTTTAAGAACCGGCGTGTCAACACCCGGGTCATACAGGCATAGTCATCCGGCTGGTCAATATCCTGGATGATATATCTGCGGTAGGCATTTTTTTCCGGCCGCCCCCCGGCGAACACCGCCATGGACGATACCGGGTCCTGCCCGGAAAGACTGGAATTGTCGAAACATTCGATCCGCTCGGGCAATCGGTCCATCTGTAAAAGGGACTGGAGCATGGCCAGGGCAGACCGGGCAGCCTCCTCTTTGACCAGAAGCTTTTCCAGTTCCCGGTCGGCATTGACACAAGCCATCTCCACCAGTCTGCGTTTTTCTCCCCGCACCGGCACATGCACCGTCACTTTTTTTTCTTTTTTTTCCCGCAGCACAGATGCCAGGGCATCCAGGTTTTCAATCTCCCGGTCCACCAGCACAACATCCGGCAAAAACCGGGTTTTGCCATAATACTGCCACAAAAAAGCCCGCAGGATCTCATCATTTTCCCTGAACCCGGGATCCAGGGGATAATGCACCGTATCCACCAGCCGGCCGGACCGGACAAGCATCACCGTGACAACAGCCATCCCCTGCCGGGCAGCCAGGCCCATCACATCCCGGTCCTTCAGGTCAGTGCACACCACCACCTGTTTTTCCATGATATTGGTTATGGCAAACATGGCATCCCTTTTCTGGGCCGCTTTTTCAAATTCCCGGGTGTCGGCATGGACCTGCATTTCGGTTTTCAATTTCTGCATCACCTGGCCGGGCCTGCCCTTTAAAAACAACACCGCATCCTTTACCTGCTGCAGGTAGGCTGCCTCATCCACCTTCCGGCAGCAGGGTCCCATGCATTCCTTGATCTGATAATTGAGGCAGGGCCGGGACCGGTTTTTAAACTGGGTGTCTTTGCATTTTCTGAGCTTGAAAATTTTCTGAATCTGCCGCAGGGTCCGGTTCACACTGTTGGACGAAGAATAGGGACCAAAATACAGGGCATGGTCGTTTTTTATTTTGCGCACCCGCTGGATGGCGGGAAAGGGTGCATGCATGTCAATGCGCAGCAGCGGATAATTTTTCCCGTCCTTGAGCAGCACATTATACCTGGGCCGGTGCTCTTTTATGAGGTTGGATTCCAGGATAAACGCCTCATGGTCGGATGCGGTGATGATCAGGTCGAAATCCCTGACCATGGCCAGCAGGACCGCGGTTTTACCATCTGTTTGATTTTGTTTGGCAAAATAGGATCCCAGCCGCTTTTTCAGGTCTTTGGCCTTTCCCACATAAATAATCTTTGCTTTGGCATCCTTCATCAGGTAGACCCCGGGGCTGTGGGGGGCCTGGAGGTATTTTTCCGCAAGTGCAGTATCCAGTCCGGTCAAAACGGCACCATCTCTGTCAATTGTCTGATCTTATCCCGGTACCGGGCTGCCTGTTCAAACTCCAGCTTTTCCGCCGCCTTTTTCATCTTGAATTCCAGATCCCGGACAAGGTCCTCCAGGTTGAGTTCTTCTCCATCATAGGCCTTGATCTCTTCATGCACCGATGCGGCTTCTTCTGTCGCAGCTGTGCCTTGTCTTGGATATGTGAACACGTTGAGCTGTTTCTGGATGGTGGCGGGAACAATATTATGGGCATCGTTATAAGCTTTTTGTATCTTGCGGCGGCGGCCGGTTTCCTCCATGGCCTTTTTCATGGACCGGGTTTCTTTTTCCGCGTACATGATCACCCGGCCGAATACATTTCTGGCGGCCCTGCCGAAAATCTGGACAAAAGACCGGAAAGACCGTAAAAACCCCTCTTTGTCCGCATCCAGAATGGCCACCAGAGAAACTTCGGGTATGTCCAGTCCTTCTCTGAGCAGGTTGATACCGATGAGCACGTCAAATATGCCCTGGCGCAGGTCCTGGATAATTTCAATACGCTCCATGGTGGCGATATCAGAATGCAGGTATTTCACTTTCAGTCCCAGGTCAGCATAATATTCAGTTAAATCTTCGGCCATGCGCTTGGTCAGGGTGGTTACCAGAACCCGTTCATTGGCCTCCACCCGCTTGACTATCTCCTGGTACAGATCATCCACCTGGTTTCTGGCATCCCGCACCTGGACCCGGGGATCCAGCAGACCTGTGGGGCGCACGATCTGCTCCGCCACCCGGACACCTGCCTTTTCCAGCTCATAATCCGCCGGGGTGGCAGACACATAAATGAGCCTGGAGGTCCGGGCCGTGAATTCATCAAACTTCAAGGGCCGGTTGTCCACGGCAGAAGGCAGCCGGAATCCATAGTCCACCAGGGTCTGCTTTCTGGAACGGTCAGCCTTGTACATGGCCCCGAGCTGGGACACGGAAATATGGCTTTCATCAAAAAACAAAAGAAAATCATCCGGCATATAATCCAAAAGCGTGGGGGGCGGCTCTCCCGGTGCCCTGCCGGTGAGATGCCGGGAATAGTTTTCTATCCCGTTGCAGTATCCGATCTCATTGAGCATTTCTATGTCATAATGGGTCCGCTCCTCCAGACGCTGGGCCTCCACCAGACGGTTTTCCGACCGCAGTACTTCCAGCCGCTCTTTGAGTTCTTCAAGAATCCCTTCCACCGCTTTTTTCCGGGTCTGGCGCTTGGTCACATAATGGGATGCCGGATAAATGGCTGTCTGTTCAAAGGTATGGAGCACCTCCCCCCGCAGCGGGTCGATCTCACAGATCTCTTCAATGATATCCCCGAAAAAATCTATGCGCACTGCCTTGTCTTCTTCGTACGCCGGAAATATTTCCAGCCGGTCCCCCCTGACCCGGAACACCCCTCTGTGAAAATCAGTATCATTTCTGGTATACTGGATTTCCACCAGTTTCTGGATCACCTTTTCCCGGGAAATCTCCATGTCCCTGGCCAGGGTGATGCGCAGATCCAGGTAATCTTCCGGAGCACCCAGACCGTAGATGCACGACACGGATGCCACCACAATGACATCCGGCCGGGCCAGCACCGACCGGGTGGCGGAATGGCGCATCTTGTCAATGATATCATTGATGGAGGAATCTTTCTGGATATAGGTATCACTGGACGGCACATATGCCTCGGGCTGGTAATAGTCATAATAGGAGACAAAATATTCCACGCAGTTTTCCGGAAACAGCGCTTTGAATTCATTGTACAGCTGGGCTGCCAGGGTTTTATTGGGGGCAATGATCAGGCTGGGTTTTTCCACCTGGGCAATAATATTGGCCATGGTAAATGTCTTGCCTGATCCGGTGACCCCCAAAAGCACCTGGTGGGGTTCGTTGTCCATCACCCCCCGGGCCAGGTAGTCGATGGCTTTGGGCTGGTCCCCTGTGGGGGAAAATACGGATTGCAGATGAAACAGTCCCATGGGTCAAATTTCCTTACGGTATGCGGCATCCGCGTCATCCGGGTGCTTGGGCCAGGCATTGAGAACCCCCTGGAAAAGAATGGCCAGGGGAATGGCAAAAAACACGCCCCAGAATCCCCAGACACCGCCGAAAAAAAGCACCGCCACAATGATGGCAATGGGATGCAGGTTCACCACCTCTGAAAACAGAATCGGCACCAGCACATTGCCGTCCAGGACCTGGATGATCAGATACGCGGAAATGATCCATGCCAGATCCCCGGTCCAGCCGAACTGAAAATAGGCCACCAGGGCCACGGGAAAGGTCATGACAGCCGCCCCGATATAGGGCACCAGCAC
>JAABSS010000015.1 GCA_011390235.1 Desulfotignum sp. | reverse complement strand
ACTCCTTTGACTCTTTTTTCAACAATTCCTTGTTTTCCGGGGGCCGCACCGTACCCAAACGCCTGACCGCCAACCGTGTGACCGTGGATGTGGCACCGCTGCCCCCGTACACCGGAAAGATACCCTTTTCCGGGCTGGTGGGAGAATTTGATCTGGCAGCCGGCCTGGACAAAACCCGGCTGCCGGTAGGAGAATCCGCCACCCTCACCCTTGTCATCCACGGCACCGGCAATATCATGGATGCCGCCATGCCGGAACTGGCCATTCCCCCGGACCGGTTCAAAATGTATGAAGACACACCCACAGAAGAGATCACAGTGAGCCCCCGGGGATATACCGGCAAAAAGATTTTCAAGCGGGCCCTGGTGCCGGTAAGGCCCGGTACTGCAGAAATTTCCGGAATATCTCTCACCTATTTTGATGTAAAAAAACAGGCATATGTCACCCGGACCACCCCTTCTTTGCAGATCACGGCCACCCACTCAGCCCGGCCTGAGACAGTGATGTCCGCCACCCAGGCCCGGGATCCCGGCACCGGCAGGCAGGAGGTGCAGATAGTTGACAGGGATATCCTGGACATCCACCAGGATGTGGCAGTACTTACCCACAACCCCCGCATGGGGTTTGTATTGTTTGTCTGTCTGGTGCTCCTGCCTGCCGGACTTCTGGGGTGCGCCTTTTTGGCTGTCAGGGGCCGGAAAAAGGAAAAACCGGTTTCCGTGCAGATGATGGAAAAAGCCAGGAAACATCTGGATGCAGCATCAAAATCCACTGTGTCTGATCCGGCTGTTGTGTCCCTTTGCCATACAGCCCTTACCGCCGCGGTAATGGCCAAAGCAAACCGGTCAGGGGAAAGCCTTACCCGGGAGGAAACTGTTTCCATACTCACCCGGGCCGGCACAGACCAGGCAGTCATCGATGAGGTGGTGAAACTGATGGCAGAAATGGATGCGGCCCGGTTCAGCGGCAGCATTGCCGGTCCGAAACAGGATCTGCCGGACCGGGTCAAAAAACTGGTAAAGACCCTTGTCATGGTGGTCCTGGCGGTCTGCCTGTCAGGGACCCTGCCCGAATCCGGCCAGGCCGCAGATAACACCACCAGGTTCATTGATGCGGTTAACAAATACCAGGCCGAAGAGTTTGCAGCAGCTGCCAAAAGTTTTGAAGCCATTGCCGAATCCGGGATCAGAAACGGACACCTTTTTTACAACATCGGCAATGCCTGGTTCAAGGCAAAGGACACAGGACGTGCCATCCTCTGGTATGAACGGGCCAAACGCCTCATCCCCCGGGACCCGGACCTGCGCTTCAACCTGGAGTATGCCCGCACCCTGGTAAAGGACAAGCAGGAAAACCGGGTTTCCCTGGAAGATGTATTTTTTTTCTGGCAGGGACTGATCCCCCTGCAGTGGTTGCAGCTGGCAGCCATTGCCTGTTCCTGCCTCTTTGCCCTGGTTGCAGGCATCCGCATGTTCCGGTCCGGCTTTCTTTTATCGGGCATAAGAAACTTTCTGGCCGGACTGGCAGTGCTTTTGACAGTGGCTGCCGCACTCCAGTATTACAGGGAAACCACTGTATCCAAAGCCGTTATTGTCAAAGAAACCGTGGCTGTCACTTCCGGCACGTCACCATCCGCCACCCGGCTGTTCGATCTGCATGCCGGCACCAAGGTGCGGGTGCAGGATAAAAACCGGGGATACCTGAAGATCATGTTCACCCCGGACAAGGTGGGCTGGGTCAAGCTGGGGGATGCCCTCCCCATCTGAGGACAAGGGAGATTTATCCCGGCCTGCTCCCGGGACCTGCCTCCCCCCGGGTTTTTGAATTTGAGGTTTGGAATCCGGGGGTTTGGCAGACCAATGGGCAGTGGGTGCCGGAAGTGGCGTAAAAAATGCCCGGATGGCTGTCCGCTGGGAGCAGCAGAAAGCCTTTTATGGACCAATGGGACATTGACCTGTGACGAGACGTACAAAAAGCATGGTTAAAAAATTGGATCTGGAGCAATTTACATGCCTCCAGTGCCATGCCTGCTGCAGGCAGCCGGGGTATGTCCGCCTGAAACCGAAAGAACCCGATGCCATTGCCGACTTTCTGCAGATGGATGTCCGCAGGTTCATCAACACCTTTACCCTGCTCACCGATGACCGCACCGGCCTTTCTTTGATGGAACAGGATGACGGGGCCTGTGTGTTTCTGACCGAACAAGGCTGCCGGATACAGCCGGTCAAGCCTGCCCAGTGCCGGGATTTTCCCTATAAATGGCGATTTTCCGGTTTTAAACAGATCTGCGGATGGGCCAGAGCCCAGGCGGAGACCAGGCTGTGAACTCATCTGCCGGCACATATGCCCTGATCCTTCACAACAGACGGGGGCAAACCATTTCCGTAGGCAGGCTGGGCACATTCTCCTTTCCCCGAGGCTGGTATGTGTACACCGGTTCCGCCTTCGGCCCGGGGGGCCTTGCTGCCCGGACGGGCCGCCACCTGAAACCGCACAAGCCTTTGCGGTGGCATATCGACTACCTCACGGTGCGCCTTCCTGTTATCCGCATCTGGCAGACTCGCCATCCGGAAGTCTGTGAATGCCGCTGGGCAGGGCATTTTCAAACACTTGGGGGCAGCATCATTGCCCCCGGTTTCGGTGCTTCTGACTGCCGGTGCTGCGCCCACCTGTTTTTCTTCAAAAAAATGCCCATGGTGTCGGCCTTCCGGAAACTGACCGCACCGATAAAGGTGCAGCCAAGAAAAACAAACAGACCGGGGCTGTCCATTCCTTCATACTGGAAACTGCCTTAAAAAACATCCCCCATATTTCCTGCCCTGTCATATCCGGCATTCTCAAGGCCCTGTTCCCACGAACCGGGAACTTTTCCATCGGCGGTTCCAGGAAAAATGGCTGCCTGGGATGTCGGGAGTCAGGGGTTGAAAAATTTCCACCTGTGCAACGGTGAAGCCTTTTTTTAAATCATCAAAAGCTGAAGGAAGTATCTTGGGAATCATTTTATCGGTTCAACAATTTTTTTTTCGTCTCATCCCAGTCCATCGGCTCCTCAAGGCCAGATTTTCGACGATATTCTGTTGCTTCCAGTTCCATCCTGTGCCAATCGGGTGATTCGTAGGTCTCGGACTCTCTATGAAGATCATCCCAGATTATCTCCATAAGCCTAAGCTTCTGGCTTAAAGGCATTTCTTTTAATTCTGTTTCGGTGATCATCTTTAATATCCTCCATGTGTAGTTTTGGGCAATTTCATTTTAAATTTATCTGCATAACTCCTCCCGGAAACTTTTCCAAAAAAGTTGCATTTTGGGGCATGGTATCATAAAACCGCTTTAGGTAAAACAGGGGCTGCCGTTTTTCAACAGGATATCATTTTGTCGCACTTGATTGTCCCGAAAAATACCGGCATAAGTCTATCAGCGGGTGCCGGATTCAGCCGGTCAAGCCGGACCAATGCCGGGATTATCTTCGGGGTCAGGCTAAGCCTCTGGTTCGGCAGTCCCTGCCCGGGATTCCTTAACCGCATCAAGAATATCTTTGGTTGTTGCTTTTGTTTTTATGCCTGGAACATCAAACGGTGATTTGGGCGATTTGGTAAATATAATTTTAAAAATATCACCGCCCCGGCGCTTAATAACAACCTCTTCCGATTTTGCAATATCCAGAACTTCAGAGAACTTTTGGCGCGCCTCTGAATATGTATAGACTTTCATCAGGTAACCTCCACTACATGAATACCCAGACCCTGAGCGACTTCGATCATACGACGGTCAAGGGTCATTAAAGGACTGTTTAAAGAAGCAGCACATGTTAAAAAATATGCATCATATGCATATATGTTAAACTGAGATGCTATTTTCAACGCCTCCCGGATATTAATACTGCGCAAATCAACCGGTATTTGCTGCGCAGCATCCCAGACAAATAACAGGTTTTCAGGCGTAAGCCTGCCTCTTTTAAGCATCGCAGACAATGCATTTCCAATTTCAAAGGGTAAAATATCCGGTGCCACTAAATCATGACCCACAGTAAGCCTGATAATACTGTCCCGTTCCGGTTCATAAAGCGTAACAGCCAAAAAAGTATTTGTGTCTGCTATAATTTTCATACGTACAATTGTACGCATACATAAAATTTTTGTCAACATGAATTCCCGTACCGATACGGATACAATCCCGGAAAACAGATAGATCCGCGTCGACCGCATATCCGGGTATCTGACAAAAAAAAGGCTGCTTCATTGCCCATTGTCTTGTAATTATCTGACGGATATCCTAAAAATAACATTTACTATGGAAAAGATAAATAAAGGATAAACCCGATGACAATCGTTGAAATCAATGCCGGCATCTGCGGCTTTGTTACAAATGTATATGCAGAAAAGACAACCGGATACAAGGCTATCTTCAGACTGGAAAGCCAATGCCCCAACTGGCAGAAAGTAAATGACCTTCTCGGGGACAAAGAGATTGACCTGATGGCGGAACTGTTCAAAAACAAACAGACCGGGGCAGTCCATTCAACCATACTGGAAACTTCCTTAAAAACCATCCCCCATATTTCCTGCCCTGTCATATCCGGCATTCTCAAAGCCCTGGAAGTAAGCGCCGGACTGGCTTTGCCAAAAGATGCATCCATCTGTTTCAAAGAATAAGAAAGAGACTGCATGATATACGGGAATGTCAACAAAGGGGATGCAGCCCCGGGAAAACAGGGATGACAGTATGAAACTGATTGCCGATAATCTGCGTATCACCAGGCCGGAAATCAGTCGTGCGTTGCAGCAGTTTGACCCGGAACCGGTCCAGGACCTGGTGAAAGCCTGTGAAAAACGTGGAGCATGGGCCATCGATGTGAATACCGGACCTCTGGGAAAACTGGCTGAACCGGGCATGCGGTTTTTCATTGACGCGGTACAGGCAGTGACAGACCTGCCCCTGCTCATCGATACGGCCAATCCCGATGCCATGACAGCCGGGATGAAGGCAGCCAAAAACCGGATCATTATCAACGGGTTCTCCCTGGAGCCCCGCAAACTGGAAAAGATTCTGCCCCTGGCCAGAAAATATGAGGCCGACATTGTGGGATTTTTGTTGTATCCGGACTCCCGGGTACCAAAGGATGCGGCCCAACGGTACGAGGTGGCCCTGGATCTGATGGCTGCGGCGGAATCTGCCGGCGTGGCAAAAGAGCAGGTGATCATCGATCCGGTGATTCCGCCCCTGGCATGGACGGACGGGATAGTCCAGGCAAGGCATGTGCTGGAGGTGATCCGCACCCTGCCGGATCTGCTGGGGTTCACGGTGCGGACCATCGGCGGCATCTCCAACCTGGGCACCAGTGCCCCGGACAAGGCCAGGCGCCTTTCTGTCGAGCAAAGCTATGTGGCCATGCTGGCTTCAGCCGGCCTGAATTTTGCCCTTCTGGATATCCTTAACCCGGATCTGGTAAGGGCTGCCCGGGTGTCCGGCATCCTGGCAAAAGAAGATATTTTTTCCTGGGGCATGGTGCCTTTATCTGGCGCAGTTTAAAACCGCCTGAACGATCTCAATGGGCTGCCAGCCTAAGAAAATTCAATTGAAAGCCAGGTACCTGAACAATGCATGCACGGCGTGGAACCAGGAGCCATAACAGTTCACCATTTTCTGAGTGTTACGTCTCCTTTTAATTGGTTATTTCCACGATGCTTCAAGCACATCGCAGACAGGTTGTATTTCAGGCATATCCAGGTCCAGGGGACGGCCTTTGAGCGTATTCAGAAATTATAAGGCCATTATAAAGCCCATTTAATAAAAGAATCAACCAGTGTGATGCACAGAGCTGCAAGGAACGTGGTAAAAAAATCCCTGATCCTGAAATCTTCGATCAACTTGTCTGTCGCCCACAGGAGCACCGCATTAATCACCAGTTTGAACAACCCGAATGTGATGATCATAAAAGGCAAAGAAAGCAGGATCAGCAGCCAGCCGAACAGAAAATTGATCACACTGTAGACAACGGCAACAACGACAGCAGTTACAAAACTCTTAATCCGGATACCGGGAATAATATTTGCGGTGAGAAAAACAGCAACACTCAGAATAAGCATGTTGGCCAGGGTGGACATAAAAATTCTCCTGTTTCATGGGGTATTCATATTTTCAAACCTGTTCCGGCAACAGTCCTGATAATCTTACCAAAAATAATCGAAAACCGCCAGAAAGGGATTGCCGTTACCGCATGTTTTGAATCCTTTGCCGCCCACATGGCAGAAGTGTCGGTGGACAAGAAGGGCAGAATCAAGGTGCATATCGCCCAAAACAATCTCAAGGCGGGCGGTATCGGTGAACCGGTGTTCCCGTCAGTGGCACCTGCCGTGGCAAATGCCGTTTTCAGGGCAACCGGGGTGCGCCTCAGGGAACTGCCGTTTCAAACCGATCTGCTGGCATCATGACCCCGTAAAGGCCGGAGTCACCGACCGGAGTCACCGACCGGAAAACGCCAGACTGGCCCCCAGCAGGGCATACAGAATGAACACCACCCATGTCATCCCATGCTCTTGTTTTAATCCGGGACAAGAACAACTCTCAACTTTTTTCTTGCTTTAACCTCATTCAACCTGATACATTTACTATATCTTGTACCTGTATCAGGTTGAATGAGGTAACCATTGACAAAACAAGCAGCAGAACTCACCTATGCAGTCCGTTTCTCAGTTTTGACAAAATATTTCGGACAGCTTTGCCTTATTGTCGCTGCACTGACAGTGGTACCTCTGGTGGTTTCGCTGATCTGTGGTGAGATCCTTATAACTGTCAGATATACCATTGTCCTTGTCGTACTGACCGGACTTGGCGGCCTTCTCGGGCGCCTGCGTGCTCCTGCAGAGGTCCAGGTCAATGAAGCCATGGTTATTGTGGCTTTCATGTTTTTGTTTACGCCTCTTGTAATGACTTTTCCCGTGATGGGTGCAGGGCTGACTTTTCCTGACGCTCTCTTTGAGACCATCTCCGCAGCTACCACCACTGGTCTCAGCACGGTGAAGAGCCTGCAGGATCAGCCGCAGACATTTCTTTTTGCCCGCGCCTGGATGCAATGGTATGGGGGGCTGGGTATCGTTGTTCTCACTGTCGCCCTGCTCTTTCGACCAGGATCAAAGACCAAACAATTTGCTGTCACTGAGGCCAAAGAAGAAGATCTGGTAGGGGGAACAAAAGCCCACGCACGTCGGGTGCTTACTGTGTATACTTTTTTGAGCGTGACCGGATTCCTGCTTTTACTGGTGATGGGAACCAGTCCTTTCAACGCTATGCTTTA
>JAABSS010000014.1 GCA_011390235.1 Desulfotignum sp. | reverse complement strand
TGAATATTTGCTATAGTAGCCTGCGCTTCTATGGGGAGCCCCTGGTGGTGTCCTGTGACCGGACCGTCAGATCCGGAGGATCTCGGGCCGGTCACAGGACACCACCAGGGGCGGGGCTTGGGACAGAGGAGAGAATGCTGCACAGAGCGATCGAAAACCTGGCATGCTTATAGCAAATATCCAGAGCGCTACAGGCATACAAATTCCCTGTAACCTAAATCCTATTGGATCAGACCATACATGCGGTTTTTCCGTAACCGTTTATTCTGTAATCTTTTCTGCATCCACTGTGTCGGCAGCAGGAACATCTTCCGGCATCATAATCGGATTTTCATCAATAAATCGGATCTTTACAAGATCGTCGGTGACTTCGCCGACTTCAATGCCGAAACCTTCAAATGTCGTGAGCATGATACTGTCTGCAAAATGCGACGGACTTCCCTTATAGACAAGTTCCATGACTGCCCTGTCAGATCCGATTTCCTTAGGCTGCATGTTTTGAATTTCCCCTATTTCAGCCAGCCGCTTTTTCAAAGCAATAAACCGGGGAAGAAATCCATTGCCTGTTATTTCAACATCAAAATGGCTTTCTTTTCTCAAATGCCCGCTCCAGTGACGGTCCAGTTTTTCTGCCAGTTCCATGGCAGCCAGGTCTGCTGCTTTTTCAATGGCCCGGATATCACCCTCCTGGCCAGGATCACTTTTGGCTGCTGCCGTGTTTTCACAGGTCACCACCTGTTGGCCGGAACCCGCGTCATAGGCAGTAAGCTTTATGACGGCATCAAAAATTTTCTCATCCCCCATGCGGTTGGCAGATTCAGCAGCACTGGCCCGTCCGATTACGACCATATCAGCATTCACTTTTTCTGCCAGGGCCACGGCAGCATCAGCATCATAAATGGATGGAAACCGGATATCATAAAATTTGGTATCCGGTCTTTGTGGTCCCATACCGGCAATTTTAAACCGGTTGTCCTTCATTATATCTATAATCCTGGCCTCTGCATGGGATTTATACGGTTCCGGATTGTTTCCCCACCAGTATCTGGGCAGCAGATCTTTTGGGGTCTGCTCTGCGATGAGAAACAAAATCATGGGCATATCTGTTCCCACATTGAGGATTCCTGCTTCAGTAAGGGTCTGTTCCAGCAACTCCAGATTAATCTTTGACTCCACGCCCACCAGGTAGGTATCCTGGTGGTCAACTGCCCCCAGAACCCTGTAGGTAACTACATAATCCTGGGCAGCGGCCAGAAGCCGGCCATATAAAAATCCCAGATGGGATGCAAACACCCGGGGGGATACGGTGTGTGAAAAAGCATTCACCACAGCCCGCTCCAGAGCGTCTGTTACAGCCGCCTGTCTGGCGCCGGGAATATCTTCATCTACAATTTTCTGGTTTCCCGTGGTCACCGTTATCAACAAACCGGTTTTCTGGGCGGCAAAAGCTCTATCCAGCGCCGGCAGCAGGGTAAGTATGCAGATCCCTGCCCATATAAGGGCCAGTTTTTTTGCTTCCATGATCATATCTTCCTGTAGACGGCATAGTCTGCGATTAATGTTAGCACTGATTTTGACAATGATCCGTCATAAATTTCAAGGTTTTTTTTGGCGTTGTCCACATGGGTCCGGGCAATTGTCCGAGTATATGCAATTGCGTCTAATGCCACAAGTTTTTCCTGCAGTTTTTTAAACTGGTCTGGATCAACGTCCGGATCTGCCAACAGGTTTTCCATCCATTTTCTGTCTTTAGGACATGCCCTTGCCAGACTGTAAATCAAAGGCAGGGTCAGCTTTCCTTCCCGCATGTCAGCCCCGGGATTTTTTCCCAGCTGTTCTGCAGTTGCCGTATAATCCAGCAGGTCATCCGCCATCTGAAAGGCCATGCCCAGATGGAACCCGAAGGATTTTAACGCATTTTCTTTTTGTCTGGACACCTTTGCCAGAATAGCAGCGCACTGGCAGGCACCCTGGATCAGGACCGCTGTTTTACGTTCAATAATATCCAGGTACTGGTCTTCGGTCAGATCTTTTCTGCCTTTTTGGGCCAGCTGGTCAATCTCCCCCTGTGACATGTCCTGGGTGATCTTTGCAATCACGGAAATCACCCGGGGTTCTTTGGTACCGGCGGCAATATCCAGGGCCCGGGCCAGCAGAAAATCTCCTGTCAGCACCACCTGGGGCGCAGGCCAGCAGGTATGGGCCGCCGGCCTGCCCCGGCGCATATCTGCCCCGTCCACCACATCATCATGCAAAAGGGTTGCAGCATGCAGGTATTCAAAAATAATCGAAAATAAAATCTCATTTTTGCCTTTGTATCCGCACATGCGCGCGGCATGTATAAACAAAAGGGGCCGCAGCCGCTTACCCCCGCTGAACAAAAGATGGGAGGAAATCTGTTTCACCAGGGCCAGGTTGGGGTTTAAATTTTCTTCCAGGGCCTGTTCCACCTTTTCCAGATCCGGTGTGACCAGATCAACAATCTGTGCCTTCAAATCTCTATTCATGCCCGCTTCCCGGCAATTTCATGTTCTCATCTGCAATTGGCGAGGGACGATTCGCAAACCGCCCTTCCGCAACCTCTCCGGCAATATCATAGGCAAACGCATCTGTTATTTTTACCTGAACACGGGTGCCTGTGGCAAGCCCTTCTGAATAAACAAAGGTGACCCCGTCCACTTCAGGGGCCTGGAACATGGTCCTGCCGATGAACAGGCCGGATTCCGGATTTTCCTCCACCAGCACCGGATAGATCCTGCCCACATGTTTCTGGTTGATCTGTTCAGATATCTTCTCCTGGGCTGCCATCAGGGTGTCATGGCGCAATTGTGCCACATCCTGGGGCACATGGTTCTGCAATGCATGGGAGGCAAGATCAGATGCATCAGAATAGGGGAACACCCCCAGATGATCAAATTTTACATCCTGGATAAAATCCAGCAGGGTGGTAAACATGGCATCGGTTTCTCCGGGAAACCCGGTGATCACCGTGGTGCGCAGCGTTGCATCCGGGTCTGTCTCTCTTATCATGGAAAACAGATCGTACAGGTCCTTTTGCGTATATGGCCGTCCCATGCGCCGGAGCATGGTGGTGTCTGCATGCTGGATGGGTACATCATAATAGGAACAGATATTGCTGTGGTGTTTCACCGTGTGGATAATCTTCTGGGTAAGAGATTTCGGATGGGTGTATAAAAATCGTATCCAGACATCCGGATTCACCGCTGCCACCTGACGGGAAAGATTTTCCAGCACCTGGAAAAAATCGGTACCGTTCCCAAAATCCTGGCCGTAATCCGTGGTATTTTCCGCTGTCAAAATAATTTCCGATACCCCTTTTTTTACCAGAGACAGGGCTTCGGCAAAGATGTCTTCCAGGGGCCTGGACCGTTGTCTGCCCCGCAGGGTAGGGATAATACAATAGGTGCAGTGCCGGTTGCACCCTTCCGACACCTTGACAAAGGCAAAAGGGTCTCCGGACAGGACCCGGTCAACAGAAAGATTCTGAAAACCGCGTGAATCGGGATCTGGAAACAGGGTCAAAGGGACAAGTCCCTTTTTTTCAAGCACATCGACAATCTGTTCACAGGCACCGGTACCCACAAAGGCATCCACTTCCGGCAAGGTTCCGGTCAGATCCGGATCATCCTTGTACCGCTGGGCCAGGCAACCGGTGACGATCAGACGGCGGCATATCCCCTGCTTTTTATAGCCTGCCATGTCCAGGATGGTGTCCACGGCCTCGTCAGCAGCTGCAGATATAAAACTGCAGGTATTTACCACAATGGCCTCGGCACAGGCCGGGTCACGGGTCAGGGTGTGCCCGGCGGCAGCAAGTTTTCCCAGCATGATTTCGCTGTCCACCTGATTCCGGGAACACCCCAAAGTTTCAACATATACTATCATATGGCCTTGGCCATGAGATCTCCCATAAGCTTGGAAAAGCGGGAGGGGTTGTCCAGCTTGCCCCCTTCGCTGATAACGGCAATGTCAAACAGCAGATCGGAATAATCGGTGAGCACAGGGTTTGTGGTATCTGTTTCAAATATTTCCTTGATTTTCTCCATGACCGGGTGGTTGACATTCACCTCCATGACCCGTTTCTGCTCGGGCGTTTTCTGACCGGATGCCTTGAGGATTTTTTCCATATAGGCACTCATGCCCCAGTCATCTCCGGACAGGCAGGATATGGAATCCTTGAGCCGGTTTGATACCACCACATCCTTGACCCGGTCTTCCAGTTTCCCTTTGAGAAAAGACAACAGGGCGGAATACTGATTTTTCTTTTCATCATCCACCTTTTCCACATCCAGGTCACCTTTTTCCGCGCTCTTGAGTGTCTTTTCCTTGTATTCGGTCAAAGACTGGGTCACCCACTCATCAATGGGGTCCACCATGAGCAGCACTTCATAATCCCTGGCTTTCAAAGATTCCAGCAGCGGGGAGTTCATCAGGGAAGTGAGGTTCTCACCGGTGAGATAATAGATTTCCTTCTGGTCCTCTTGCATGTTTGCAATATATTCATCCAGGGTTACATACTTGTCCCCGGATTTGGTGGTTTTATACCGAAGCAGGGCGGCTATGCGCTCCTTGTTGGCAAAATCCGTCGGGATCCCGGCTTTCAGTGCCTGGCCGAACTCATTGTAAAATTCCTCATATTTTTCCTTGTCCATCTCTTCTAAAGTGGAAAAAATCTTTTTGACCAGGTTCTTTTTGATGTTGCGCACCAGCCGGTCTTCCTGGAGAATTTCCCGGCTCACGTTCAGGTTCAGGTCCGGGGCATCCACAACCCCCTGGACAAATCCCAGATAGTCGGGCAAAAGTTCCTTGCAGTCATCCATGATAAAGACCCGTTTGCAGTAAAGCTGCATCCCGTGCTTGCGCTCGGGCCGGAACAGGTCAAAAGGGGCCTTGGAGGGAATGTACATCAACACATCATATTCTGTAACCCCTTCAAATTTTTTATGGATGATTTCCAGGGGTTTGTCCCAGTTGTGGCTGATGTGCTTATAAAACTCTTCATGCTCTTCTTGTGTGACCTCTTCCCGGGGTTTGGCCCAGATGGCTTTCATGGAATTGAGGGTCTCATCTTTTCGCACTTTTCTGAAGGTATCACCGATGGGCTTGCCATCCTTGTCCTTTATGATTTCATTTTCCGGGATGGGTTCGGTTTTTTCCATGTTCATGACCACGGGATAGGTCACAAAATCCGAATGTTTTTTCACAATCTGCTGGATTGTGTGTTCATCAGTGAAATCCTGGTCCCCTTCTTCTCCTTCTTTCAAAAACAAGGTGATGGTGGTGCCCCGGTCTTTTTTTTCTATCTCCTGGACCGTATAGGTTCCCTGGCCGTCAGATTCCCAGCGGACCCCTTGTTCTGCGCCGGCAGCCCGGGTTTCCAGACAGATTTTGTCTGCCACGATAAAGGCCGAATAAAACCCCACCCCAAACTGCCCGATAAGTTCCGGAGTCAGGCTGGTTTCGTTTTTGGATTTTTCCAGTGCTTCCATGAATGCGGCTGTTCCGGACTTGGCAATGGTGCCGATGTTATCATTGACTTCGTCAAAGGTCATGCCGATGCCGTTGTCGGTAATGGTAAAGGTCCTTTTTTCCGGATCCACTGCCAGGCGTATCTTATAATCACTGTCAGCACTGAACAGTTCCGGTTCTGTGTGTTCTTTGAACCGCGCCTTGTCAATGGCATCTGATGCATTGGATATGAGTTCGCGCACAAAGATCTCCTTGTTGGAATACAAAGAATTGATGATCAGGCGCAGCAGCTGCTGAACTTCGGTTTTAAATTTGCGTGTCTTTTTCTCTGTCATGGTCACTCCTGTTTCAAAATGTTGTGTGTCATCATGTTACAATAATTTTTCTAAAATTTTTTCTAATAATTGTGGCAAAAACAAGAATGTCAAGTTTCAAATTGCACCACTGGATATTTGCCATAAGCATGCCAGGTTTTCGATCGCTCTGTGCAGCACTCTGTTTCAAGCCCCGCCGCTGGTAGTATCCTGTGCCCGGCCCGAGATCTGCGGGGGCCTGTTTGCATAAGAACAATGAAGCGCGACAAGCCGCTTTCTGGTTGAAAACCATCCCGGCATATTTTACCAGGCCCCCTCCGGATCTGACGGTCCGTTCACAGGACACCACCAGCGGCTACTGCCAAGAATACCAGGCGGGCTGGTGGAAGTTCTGCCATGATACGACCGGATCAGCAGGCTGAACGGGTTTGACATGCAAACGCTTTCCCTGGTATTGTTGCTGATCATGGAAAAAATGCTGGCCCATACCAATGGATGCATATACCAGATCCGGTCTGCCTTGGACCGGGCGGTACACCCGCCACCGCCTGATCCGGAGCGGTTTGAATCCACTGCTGTCATTGCCCTGTTTTTATGCCATGCAAAAAGCACGGACCTGTTGTTCATCCAGAAAGCCGATGTGGCAGGGTATCCCTGGCGCAACCAGATGGCTTTTCCCGGCGGGCATGTGGACAAGATTGATGCCGGGCCTATGGAAACCGCTTTGCGGGAATTACAAGAAGAGCTGTGCATCCACCCGGAAAACGTGGAAGTCATCGGTTCCATCGGCCATTTTCAGACCATTAACAACAAAGATATCCAGGCATTTGCCGGAATCTGGAACCAGCAGGAAACCCTCTGGTTCGATCCTGCGGAAATCAGCCGGGTTTTTCAGATTCCTGTGGCCCATCTGCTGGCACTGCACCGGAAAAAAGGATATCTTGGGCAACAGCCCCATGTCATGGATCTGACTTATCCTTTTGAAAATGTGGTAATCTGGGGGGTCACCGCCAAAATCCTCCACCATCTGCTGGAGATTTTAATCCAGACGGAAAAACCCGCCTGATCAGTCATTTCTGAACCGCCGCCGCATCCGAAAAAATATTTTTAGCGTTAAAAAAAAAGCCAGAAAAGCCAGCAGGCCCGGGAACCAGACATGTTCTTCCAGTGCCGGGTCTGCAGATGCCACAGCGATACCTGTCAGCGCAAATACAAATATCAGAAACAAAAATCCCATCACTATCCAGCAGGCAGGGTTGGAATCATACCAGGGGGTGATGGCCTTTCTGAAAAAAGGGTTCTGGTCCAGATGCATGGAATATGGTTTCTTTTTTTGTTAAATTGGAAATACCACTATATATAGTATTTTTATGTTGACAAACAACAATATATTGGCTAATTTGTCAGATATATGCTACGCAAACCCATCCGGGGTCTGCGGTGTCAACAACTTGCACGATATGCTTTTTTCAATCTGATTTCAAGGGGTGAGGCCAATGTTTGACCAAATAAAAAAACGGGACGGACGGATATCTGCATTTGATTCTTCAAAAATTACCAGAGCCATTGA